>RDYZ01000212.1 GCA_004293855.1 Oscillatoriales cyanobacterium
AGACAGTAAAGATGCGGATGAATACCGCCCTGGAAGATGTGGCTACGGTTGAACAAAAGGTGTTGTGGTGTGATCGTCGCGGCAACACGATCGGCCGATTGCACAAAAGCCACCGCCTCGGAGGTTGTGATGTGTTCTAACACCACCCGTAATCTGGGAAAACGAGACTTGAGGGGAACCAGGTAGCGATCGATAAACACCCGCTCACGGTCAAACACATCGATCGCACCGTCTGTCACTTCCCCATGCAACAACAACGGCAGATCCACCGCCTGCATCGCCTCAAACACCCGATCGCATTGACGAATATCGGTCACCCCTAGATCCGAATTGGTCGTCGCTCCCGCTGGATAATACTTCACCGCCTTAACAAACTGCGATTCCTTTGCCGCCAAGATTTCCTCGGGACTGGTGTTATCCGTGAGATACAACGTCATCAGCGGCTCAAACCTTTGACCGGCGGGAACCGCAGCCAGGATGCGATCGCGGTAGGCGGCGGCTTCGGCAACGGATCGTACCGGTGGCTTCAGGTTGGGCATGACGATCGCACGGGCAAACTGGCGTACGGTGTGGGGTAACACCGCCCGTAGTGCCTCGCCGTCCCGGAGATGCAGATGCCAGTCGTCAGGTTGGGTGATGGTGAAAGTTTCCATGAGCCAATTATAGAATAGTGGACGTGATCGCCTGCGGAGAAAACCGCGATCAGGCGTCGATCGCAAGTCAAGGTTTTACCCCGATGATCGCCGCAAGATAACAGGGTTCGATCGCATGGTGCCAGCGTTAACCCAAGGCTAAATCGCACACCGAACAATTCGGGTTAGAGTGAACGAACCGCTCCCCTTCGCCACAGACCGACCCGTGACTGTATTTAACACCTCCGATCTGTCTCGCCCGTCACCCATTCCGGCAGAACATGACCTCGATCGCTATTTTGAGTCGTATTGGGAAACCTATACCGCTTGCTACCAGCGTGGCCGAGCCTGTGAGCAAGCGGAACGCTACCGTGAAGCCCTAATCCGCTACGAAGCTGCGATCGAAATTGATCCGACCCAATTTGATGGCTGGTATCGTCGTGCCAATGTCCTAGTCGAGTTTGGTCACTATCACCAAGCAGTCGAAAGCCTCGATAGAGCGCTCGCGCTAGATGACCAGTCCTATTGGGGGTGGTACGGTCGGGGTTGCATTCTCTGGGAATATCTGGGGGAGCCAGAGGCGGCTCTGGCGAGCTTTGAACAGGCCATCCGCCTACATCCCGATGACTATTGGGCCTGGTATCGGCGAGGTTACTTACTGGCGGAAGAGTTCGAGCAGTTTGATGCGGCGATCGAATGTTTTGATGCGGCGATCGATGCCCGTCCCCAGGACTTTTGGGCTTGGTATCGTCGGGGCAATGCTCAACGCTATGCCAAACGCTACCGTGCGGCGGTGCGCTCCTACGATCGCGCGATCGCCCAGCGTCCCGAAGACTATTGGGCCTGGTTACGCCGGGGCGATTGCTTTGCCTGCCTCGGAGACCGTCCCACCGCGATCGCGTGTTATGAACGCACGATCGCGATTGATGACACAGGGTTTTGGGGCTGGTGCAAACGTGCCGACCTGCTACGCCAGCTTGGGCAACTCGAGGCCGCGATTACCAGCTACGACCAAGCGATCGCGATTGACCCGTACGATTCGGTTCTGTGGTACAACCGCGCCTGTTGTTTTGCCCTGGGTGGCAACCCGAGCGCCGCGATCGGCTCTCTCCAACAGTCCTATATCTGTAATCCCGTCACGACCCGCACCTCGATTCTGAGTGATCCGGATCTAGACCCCATTCGCACAACCCCAGAATTTATGACCTGGTTAAAAATTCATCCCATGACGTAACGGCGGGAGCCGATCCAGGAGTGGGCTGACTCGCCCGTTTCCCATCACGGACAGAATTTCATTGTATAAGTTGGGTTAAAAGAACAATGTTCTCCTTGGCTGTGCTTTTGACACACCGGCAAACGTCACGGCTGAACAGAACCCCTGACTGAGCTTCGGTTGCTGAACCACTCTCTTCGTACCTACCGTGTTTGTCCCCCCCGATTCGATCGCTCTCGATTTTGATGGCGTCATCTGTAACGGTCTTGCCGAATACTTTCAAACCGCCTGGAAAACCTATCAACAATACTGGACCAATCCGATCCAGCGACCCGACACGGCGATCCGCGATGGATTCTATACCTTGCGTCCAGTGATCGAAACGGGCTGGGAAATGCCGGTTTTGGTTCATGCGCTGCTGACGGATATTCCCCACGAAACGATCCTGACGGACTGGGTTGCGGTACGCGATCGCATTGTTGCAGACGATGCCATCCAACCCCCGTCCCTGGCCTACGCCCTCGACCAACTCCGCGATCGCTGGATTGCTGACGACCTCGACGGCTGGCTAGCACTCCATGAGTTTTACCCCGGCACGATCGCCCAGCTCAAAGCCTGGAATGCCGCAGGTATTGATTGGTGGATCGTCACCACCAAAGAGGGACGCTTTGTCCGTCGCTTACTCGGTGATCAGGGCATTGAAATCGAACTCGGCGATCGGCTGTTTGGCAAAGAGGTCGGACGCCCCAAGTACCAAACCTTGCGACAGTTACGGCACGCGCGGCCTATCCACCATCGATTACGGCGTATCTGGTTTTTAGAAGATCGACTCAAGACATTACAAGCCGTCGATCGTGAGCCCGATCTGGGGGATATCGAACTGTTTTTTGCCGATTGGGGCTATTCCACCCCACGGGAACGAGCCGAATCCGCCATGGCCACCAGCCGAATTCGTCCGATCTCGATCCATCAGTTTTGTGGCGACCTCACCGGATGGCTAACCGCTCCGTCGAATGCCTAGAATCCAATCGGCGGGTTTCCTTAACCCATTCGTATGATCTCGATCACAGTTGTGATGTGATTTAGATCTTACTTTCGGACGTTTAGTATCACGTAAAAGTACGATGTGCGATCGCTTCGCGAATCCCAAAAAACACGGATACTAACGGACATAGAGAAACAAGGTTATCGACATGTTCACCACCAGCACATCCGAACGCATTTTCACCAACGCTTGGGATACCGGTTACATCCGCCGCGCCGACTGGCAAGCACTGCTCTCTGAAATCGTTGACGAAGAAACCCACACGGTTACCGCTCGACTGATGCACGCTGTGCGTCGTGGCCGTCTGGCGATCGTGGACTAAAACTCACCCTTGTTTAACCTTCGGGTGCTTTGTTTGCGCTGCGACACCCTCCTTGAGAAACGCTTCCTCAAGTCGGCTCAAACCCTGACTTTGTATAGAATTTCCGGCACTCATCTACACAGGCTGTGATCCTAACGCACCGAAGGATTCCGCCCAGTTTAACCACAGTCTCTGAGACAGATAAAGCGGTACCGATCGTGCGAGGTCTGCCGAGTCTCAGCTATCTGAATCACGATCGCTTACGGTTCACGAGTCCTCAAATCGCGCGATTTCCACGTTTCTCTCACCAATTCCCCATACCCTCCACCTTGTGCTGATGGACGGGCTGCGGTTTCGCCGGGGCTCGTTTTTTTTGTGATCGAGGTCACACTAGTCCTGTGTGACAGATCAATCCTTGTCCTACGTACGCATCACGTAGATCGTCTATCTCGATCGCGATAAATCCTGAAAAATCTCACAAATAATACGGATGGCAATCACTGCGATCAACGGGGAAACGATCAACAATAGAGACCGTAACAACCTCCTCGCCCGGTTGGTTGAGGTGGACGGTTGGGTCTCCGGCTCGCAAGCCCCAGTCCGATCGGCCAAGCGATGGGGAGTTGCGCTTCATTCCAGTTGATTTCCTCCAAATACCATGCACTCTCTTTACTTAGCGATCAACGAACTTGAGCCCATTGCTTTAACGTTTGACGAGCAAGGTGTTGATGTGGTGACGCTGCAAACGGCGTTGCGCTTACTGGGGTGTTATTCCGGAGAAATCGACGGCCATTATGGTGTGAAGACCCGAGCGGCGGTGAAAGCGGTACAGGAGTATTTTGAGTTGTCCGCAACCGGTATTTTTGATACGAAGGTGTGGTACATGCTGTCGTCTTGGAATGCTTCACCGGAAAAGATGATGCAGGCGTTTATTTAACCGCTTCACCCTCCTACGGTGTATCCATAACTGGCGATAAGCGACTTACGAACGCGGCACTATCGATCGCAACGATGGGCAGTGTGGCATTCCCGAGGGCGGTGAGGGCGCTGGGGGTGAGGAGGGCTTGGGCGTCGGGATTGTCCATCAGGTGAGCGCGGGCGAAGGCAAGGGAAATCGCTTCAAGGTGGCGATGGGCGATCCGTGGATCGGGGCCGACGAGGCTAGCGGGTAGGGAAATGGAGGGCTGCTCGCCGGGAGGAACGGCGATCGAGGAAAAGTGTGTTCCCCCTTGCCACAGAACCAGTTGACGATCGGCCATGGGGAGGCGCTCAAACAATGGAATTTGTTCAAGATAGGCGGGTGCGATCGTGTCTGCGGTTCCGGCGAGTATTAACACGGGCAAGTCAAGCTCAGCCAAGCTGTGATCGTCGAACATAGCACCACCGATCGGTGAGATGAGAATCAGACCCCGCACCCGTTCATCGCGCCATCGCGGCATCAGCGGCTCTTGATTGACCAACGTTAACAGTCGGCATTGCAACAACAGCGAAAGATTCCACGACCATTGTTGATCGAGGTCTGTACAGGTTTGTTGTAGGGAGTTGGTCGCAATGGTGGCTCCGGCTAAGGCTAGGGCGGTGTAGCCTCCGAAGGAATGGCCGATCACGATCGTCCGAGAGGGATCAATCTGCCCAACGAGGTCGGAGTCAAAGGCAATGCGTCGGGTGACTTCATCCAATAACAGGCTGATATCCCGAGGGCGATCGTCAAATTCGCTGGGTTTGGCGATTTCATTTTCGGAACCTCGTAGCAATGCCTGGAGGTGTTTGGCATTACTGCCCGCATGTTCGGGAACCAGGACGGCAAAACCCTGGGATGCCAGGTATTCCGCAAGGTAGTAGAAGGTGCGACGATCGGACCCGACCCCGTGGGAGATAACGATCAGGGGAGTGGGGGGCAATTTGGCGATCGGGATGGAGGGATTCGTGCCTCGGCGGCTTGCGGTGTCTGTGGGTCTGTACAGATCAGCATTAATGCGGTGGCCGTAGGGAAAATTGCGGGTACGATCCCGGAGTTCGATCGGCTCGATACGCCAGGTGTAGTGACCCGGTTGTTGCAGGGTTTGCCACCGATCGTATACCTCTGCCGCTGCGGGAGGAGCCAGCGCGGCGATCGCCTCCAAGCGTGATAGCTCCGCCTGACTGCTATTCAGGGTCTCGCGCACACTGTCGGCAGCGGCGATCGCCTCGCCAATTTTGAGGTATAGCGTCCGCGTGGGAAAGGCTTCTAGAAGGGCGATCGGGGTTAAGCCCGTGGGAGAATTTGCCGCTGCCACGATCGCCCCGCGCAATCCTTTAAAGGTGGTTTCATGGCTGCGATCGCTGGCATCTGTGGAAAAAACCACACTTAAACGCTGAAGCAAAAATTCACCCTGGGGCGAATAGAGAAACTGTGAGGCTTCCACGGCTTCGATCGGTAGGGGAGTCGAAAGCAAGGCCGGAAGACGATCGCGGGTTGAAGCGGGTAAATAGTCGAGATAGGCGCTCAGTTCATCATCGGCGTCGCCCGTCGCGGCATACTGCGCCAAACTGGCGATCGGGATGGATCGTTCCCACGCGCGATAACGAACCGCCAACCGTTCCGCCGCCTGTACCGGCGCGATCGTCTGCACAACCCAACCCGCCACCCAACCCACACCCCAGGTGACCACCACACCGCAGCGTCTTACGAACGTCAAGCTAACTTCTGTCATGGAGCTGAGAGTCCGCTGAATTTTGGCCATACGGAGCCGTACACACAAGAGCCCTGATCGAATTACCACAGCCATACGCTGGAACTCCGGATCGTAGATGCGATCGGCTTCGTGATGTGGCAAGGTCAAACCCCATCAACGATCGGCCTCCTGATCCCGACTCCCCGACCAAAAACCCGACCAAAAATTATCCGTCCCTCATCCAGATCTACCGACAAACTTTGCTATGTTGCACTCGTCTCGATCTGTCCGTCATCCATCCAGATCAAGCGTATTGTGATTCTCGGGTTATCCGTCACCACTGCATTTCAGCTATGAAAATCTTTAACTCACAGTTGTTTCTTTCCACCCTCATTTTGACGATCGGCATTTGGATCTTACGAGGCTTTGGTCTCCTAACCTTTCTTCCGGGCCTTGTGATTTGGCTGGGTATTTTTGCCACCGTCGGCGTTGGGATTGTTGCCAGCCTGCAAAACTCCCAGCGTTGGTGATCTCCGTATTCGTTTCCACCAAGCTTCGGTCTATCATTAAGCTATTCAACAAGTCCGTGTTTTCCCCGTGAAAACAGACTTACCTCAGTTTGTCGCCCCCTCTTCAGTCCTATGACCTACGCAGCCGCCACTGCCAAAGCTGAAATCAATGAACTTCGCCGTTTGCGTGGCCTGTTGCCGCCAGAGTTGCAAAGCTGGGTCACCGTAGAGAAAACCACAGAAGTTGATCCGCCCCTGGTGCGAAGCGAAGAACTTAGTAAAGATGAGGTCGAAATTGCGATCGACCTGGTCAAATGGGACCGCCTCGCGATCGATCAGCGTAATCTACTGTTCTGGCATGAAGTCGCCCGCATTCAAAACGATACCGTCCCGAAGGAAGGTTGGGAAATGGCCGCTTTGGCGATCGGCCTCGGTGGTGCGGTCGGGGAACTGTGGGTTCAAGATGGGTTATTGCTCATGCTGGCACTGACCCTGTGCGGTGTTTCCGGTTGGCGGCTGTACCAAAAAAATAACAGCGATCGGAACCTCGAATACGAAATCGAAGCGGATGAACGCGCCGTATCCCTCGCAAGCCGGTTTGGTTATACCCTACCCAATGCCTACAAAAGCCTCGGCAGCGCTCTCAAAACGCTAATTGAGCAAACCCCGAAGAAAAAACTGCGTCAACGCTACCAAGATCGCCTCAATGCCCTGCGTAAAAGTGCCGCACGTGCCAAGGCTCGCACCCAGGGAACGGCTCCCAGTACGAGTAACAGTCGTACCACCGAACGCATTCGCGAAACGTTTTAAAACCGGTTTCCGGTGCTTGGAATCGTCGGCAGTGTGGGACGATCGTCTGTGATCGATCGCAGGCCGCAAGCCTCACCCCCTAAGTTCAAAGTTCAAATCCGGTTTTATTCCAAGTCTTTGACGTAGACGATCGCAGCATTTTTAGATCCGGGTCTAGATGCTGCTTTTTTGTTGCAGGTTTACGTTTGATACCAAATCCGGTCTACACAGTAGAGCCGGTAGCGATTAGATTAGGACACTCTCATCTAAGCTAGATTTGGTATGAGATTGCATCAAAAAATGTGATAAACCCTAAATCCATGAGACCCGACTCAGATTTATTAATCAGATAAATTTAAATTAAGTTTGACGAATTAATATTCATTAATATATGCAAATAATACGATTCTTGTGATGTTAAATTGATCGTCTTAAATCACTATGGGGAAATACAAAAACCCTAGAGAGACGCGTTAAGATCAAACTATGGTCAACCTCTCACATCGAGCGAACTTTCTATGGCTTCGCCATCTCAGGTCAAAATTTATTTAGCGCAGTGGTTTCAGCTCGGCAAAAGAGTTGTGTCTCAGGACGGACAAAATCGCTACTTACCCACGCCGATCTTCGCCGGAGAAGGATATAGCTCAGAGTTTGAATGGATTTGGTCTCAGGTTTCATCCCATCATGCCGATCGTTTCTATTTAGAGGGAACCGATCAAAGTATCGCTGATCTCCTCAGTGGATACTGGCAGATTGAGAGCTGCGCTCGTTGTCAGATGCCCGTCCCGACCTGTCAAGCCCATTGGTCCTGTGGGATTTGCCCCTGTAGCGATCTGACAACCTGGCCGAATGAGAGCTTACCCAAGCCCCGATCGCCCATTCAAACGCGAAACTATTTACGGGATATCTGTACGCGGCTTGAGCAAAGCGAATCCTTGGAAACGGTGGTCTCGTAATCGTTAAGGGCTGCGTTTGTGAGACTCCTCGCTGCAAGCCTGACAGGTTCGGCGAAGCGTCCATCGAAACCCTCGTTCAATCCGATCGCACAGGAGAATCAGCGCCGACGATAGGGGGTGCTGTAGGCTCGGGATAGCGAGGTTCCCCCCACAGTTCGTGCCTCTTGGCTGGTGGCTTGGCTCAGATCGGCGACGGGAATCGTGAAATGAAACTGACTGCCACGATCTTTTCCCTCGGATTCGGCCCAAATCTTGCCGCCCCAGCGTCCAACGGCCTGACGGCAAATCGCCAAGCCTAGGCCGGTGCCACCGACGCTACGCTGGAGGGCTCCCTCCTCTTGGTAAAACCGCTCGAAGATAATTTCAAGGCGATCGGGCTCAATTCCCCGTCCCGTATCGGCTACGGTCACTTCAATTTGCCCGAGGGGGGAGATCTCTGCTAAACCTAGGGCCGCAGGATGGGGGTCAGACGTTGATCCCTGGATGCTTGCGAGTTCTTGCGGCGATCGAAACCGCGCTTTAATCGAAATACTTCCCGTCTTGGGCGTAAATTTACAGGCATTATCGAGCAACTTACTCAAAACCTGAACCAACCATTCACCGTCCGCACTGACAAACGGTAGCCCCTCTTCTAGCTCGACTTCCACCAGAGGCACGGGCTTATCGGGATCGTAGGTGTGCAAACTGCTACGGGCTAGATCGACGCACTCTCGCAAGGCGAGCGGTTCCCACGTCCATTCCACCCGCCCACTTTCAAAGCGCGATAGGGTCAGAAAATCCTGCACCAGTTCCCGCAGACGCTCCGCATCGGTGAGGGCCGTCGTGAGCATCACCTGTCGTAACTCTTCGGGCATATCTGGCTCATTGGCCAAACTTTCCAGACAAATTTGAATCGTTGAGAGCGGCGTCCGCAACTCGTGACCGGTGATGGCGATGAGGTTGCTGCGGGTTCGTTCGAGGGCTTCGAGTTGTTCGTTTAAATCTTCGAGGTGTTCATGGGTTTCAGCTTGGATCAGGGCGGTGCCGATTTGTGTGGCGATCGTGGCCACTAACTCCACCTCTTCTTCAGTCCAGGAACTTGAAGATGTATGACAATGATGCAGCTCAACGATTCCCAATACTTGCCCCTGGTAAAGCACGGGAACCATTAACCAGGCGCGAATGGAGTAATGCTTGACCGTTTGACGAAAGGACAGATCCACGGCGTTTAGCCGGTGCAAAATTTGGGTGACGACTCGCGATTTGGCAGTGGCCGATCCACTGGTATCCTCTAAAAATACGGCCTCTTTGGAGTCCATGACTCCATGAAAGAGCGGGTTATCGGCCAGTGTCCATTTCTGTCCCTTGAGGGATTGGATCGCTTCGGCACAGTATTCATGTTCGATCGTGGCTTCACGATCGAGCGTCCGACAACGATAGATGATGCACCGATCGGCGCTGAGAACTTGGCCGATTTCACGGACAGCGGTATCGAGAATGGCCCCAGTGTCGAGTGAGCTCCGAATCGTAGAGACGATCGTGTTAATCAGCCGCTCTTTACGTTCCTGCGCGGAAATGGATCGATAGGCTTTGAGCAGCTTGTACTGTCCGGCTTGCAGGTAGGAAATGAGCCGCTCGGCGAAGGGTTCGGGATCAATTCCGATCACAGCCCGATCGAGATCGATCGGTGAACCCACCACATCATCCGTCTTGGCTGTCCGACGGTGCAGACGCTGGCGAATGCTATAGCGATCGCGAGCCTCGGCTACCTTTGCGGCCAGTTCGGGACGATAGGTCTCAATCCGCTGGAGCAGCAAATCTGCCGCATGAACCACCACATCCCGGTCAAAGGTCCAAATCCCTTCAAAGCGTCGTACAGGGTCAGCATCGGGGCTGGAATTCGTGAGGAGGGGGGCAGAGACGATCGGCGAATGGGTTCGCTCTTCGCACACCAGACAGGACCCGTACCGCTCGGAAAGTACGACCAAATTCCATTCACGACTGAGCGGTTCACTGGGGTCAAAGGCGATCGTTTCGTACCGGTGGGAGCCGCTTTGAAATTCAGTTTCCGGGGCTGACAGAACGTAAACCTGGGGTGTTTGCTTGGCAATGCGAGCATAACGACCCGCCTCGAGGCGATAGAAGCGCTCGCTCTGAAACGTGGCGATCGCCAGTGGCGTATCGTCACTCGAACCCGCCAAGATCTGATCTTCCATCGCGTGAGACAAGGCCACGAGCGATGATTTGAAGTAGATCTGAGGTTTCAGATGCGGCAATGCCGCTAGCAAGTCTTCCAGGATGGAAGTGTGTAGCCTCATTTAAATCCTGAATCGACGTCGTGCCGACACCATCGAGAATGTGGGGGAATGGATGACCGTTCAGACCGAGGGCTCAGTGCTTGCTGATCGGTAAATACCGACGAGCGTCATCGAACGGTATCTACATACCTTACCGGAAACCCAGGGCAATCTCAGCGGTTCGGTCAAAGCATCCCCAAAGGTTTAAGAAACGTATCAAAACCTGATCCCCGAACTCAATCCTCGCTTCTGATCTGTGGGTGAGATCGACCCATAGAGATATCAGCGTCGGGTCATAAAATTGTCTGGGGATCGGTAGGGGACACTAAACCTATGGTAACCAAGGATATTGGCGAAAATCGGGTTTGCGTTTGTCCAGAAAGGCTTGCTTGCCTTCCGCACCTTCCTCGGTCATGTAGTACAACAGCGTGGCATTACCGGCTAGTTCCTGGACTCCGGCCTGACCGTCACAGTCAGCATTGAAGGCGGATTTAAGACAGCGAATTGCGATCGGGCTATGTTGGAGGACTTCCTGTGCCCACTTCACGCCTTCCGCTTCGAGCTGATCGATCGGTACAACCGTATTCACCAAGCCCATTTCTAGAGCTTCCTGTGCATCGTACTGCCGACAGAGAAACCAAATCTCGCGCGCTTTTTTCTGCCCCACACACCGCGCTAAATAGCCCGCCCCAAATCCTCCATCAAAACTGCCCACCTTCGGCCCTGTTTGTCCAAAAATGGCGTTATCCGCCGCGATCGACAAATCACAGATCAGATGCAGCACATGGCCGCCACCGATCGCGTAACCCGCCACCAGTGCGATCACAACCTTGGGCATCGATCGAATCAATCGCTGTAAATCCAGCACATTCAGACGGGGAATCCCGATGTCATCCACATAGCCCGCATGACCGCGCACACTCTGATCACCCCCAGCACAAAAAGCGTATTTGCCATCGGTATGCGGCCCCGCGCCCGTCAGGAGTACCACCCCGATCGAGGTATCTTCACGAGCATCACAAAAGGCGTCGTACAGTTCAAACACCGTTTGCGGACGAAAGGCATTGCGCTTGTGCGGCCGATTAATCGTAATTTTGGCGATGCCGTCCGTTTTTTCATAACGAATATCGTCGTACGTTTTGGCTGATTCCCAGATGACAGACATGGTGATATTGAGAGAGTAGAAAGATCGCGATCGTGTGACAGTCGATTGAAGCAAAGAACCGGCAACCCGTCTATGTGTCGTTTCAAAGCGTTGAGTAACGATCTACAGGTAGTTCAAGGAATTCACCCCTCGTCCTAGGCTGAAATTGGGATAATGGAGCTAAGGGCACTACGCGGATTTCATTCCCGATCGTAGTTCGCACCTTTCTGTTATGGATGAATCACTGTTGTGGGTTCTGGGCGGTATTTTGGGGTATTGTGGCATCGCATTTTTCTTTGGTGGCTCCGTCGGTGCAATCTCCGTGATTAGTGGTTTTATTTTTTACGTGTATCAGATGGCTGTTTGAAGGTGATTCAAAGGTTATGTCAAGGCTGGTCAGATCCAGACTTACGACTCGAGGAGAGTATTGAAATGAGAGAAAAGATGTTTACAAATCACTCTACAATTTTTTATCTTTGGAAATAGTGTCGGGTTGTAATCATAAAAAATAGTGCAAGTAAAAATACTTGCACTATGGACAACACATATTTAGGTCGATCGCAATCCAGCGATCGATTCTTGATGAATTAAAGCGGTCGGTAAACCTTGTAATTAATATGGGGGAAAATGTTATCCATTTCCTCCACTTTTTCCAACCAACCCGAATCAATTTCACCCGCCTTAATATCGTCGTAGAGTTTTTCAAGGCGCATCAGGTGCGATCGCGTCCGTCGCACCGCATAGGGAACCATCGTTCCCGTCCGCATAATAAACGCCCAATCCGACGACTGTGCGAGTAGCAGTTCCCGCGCGACTTGATTCAGCGCTCGTAACTCCAACTCATCCGCCGGATCGCGATAGCTCAACTCGATCATCCGTTCTGCACCCTTGTGCAAGTGCGGATAAATCCAGGCATTGGTTTGGTTGAGCCAATACTCGTGAAACCCCTTGTAACCCCAGCTTGACTGGGAGGGACGACACACTTGTTGCGTGGGATTAGCCCGCAGATAATCCGCCAGATGGGTCATCTGATATGTGCCTTGGTCATACCAGGATTTGCGGAACAGATAGTCGATAAACCACGGGCCTTCGTACCACCAGTGACCGAATAGCTCCGCATCGTAGGGCGACACTACGATCGGATCACGTCCCATCATCGCGTTCAGGTGTTCAACCTGATTTTGGCGATTGTGCATGAAATTGGCCGCATGTTCTGCGGCTTTTTCGCGTGCCCAATAGGGATCGTATAGTCCTTTTTCGCCGCCGTCTTTGCTGGTGATTTTGTGGTATTTGATCCCCGTATTTTTACGTTCGCCGTTGGGCATAATAAACGGCTTGATGTACTCGTAATCCGCATCCCAACCGAGATCTTTGTAAAACTCACGGTATTCAACCGCACCGGGATAGCCCACCTTCGAGGACCAAACCTGCTGCGATGATTCCCGATCGCGAGCAAAGACCGCGACACCACTCTCCGTGAAAATTGGCGCATACGTGCCGTAGCGTGGACGCGGACGTGCGTAGAGAATGCCGTGGCCATCCGTCAGGAAATAGCGCAAGCCTGCATCGGCCACCATGCGCTCTAAACCTTCGTAGTAGGCACACTCCGGCAGCCAAATTCCCTTGGGTGCTCGTCCAAAATTCTCCTCATAGCTTTCACAGGCCACCTGAAGCTGTGCCCAGACCGCCTGCGGATACATCTTCATCAACGGCAAATAACCGTGAGTTGCACCGCAGGTGATGATTTCGAGGTTATTGCTATCGAGGTATTGCTTAAATGCCTTAACAAGATTGCCGTCGTATTGCTCCCAGATCCGGCGAGTTTCGGCGAATTCATTGGCGTAGTATTCCGCCAAATACTTCATATGGCCGTTGAACTCGTAGCGATCGATCTCCAGCGAAATCAGCTTTTCGAGCTGCGATAGGTGATCGATATAGCGTTCCTGCAACAACGAGTCACCCAGCATCGACACCAACGGCGGCGTCATACTCATCGTTATTTTGAAATCGATGCCATCGCGCTTGAGGCCGTCGAAGACGCGTAAGAGTGGGATATACGTTTCCGTAATCGCTTCGTAGAGCCACTCTTCTTCGAGAACGTAGTCGCTTTCAGGGTGTCTGACGAAGGGGAGGTGGGCGTGTAGGACTAAGGCAACGTAGCCGATAGACATGATTTCGAGACCTTAAATAGAGATGTCACAGAAGCGGGCGACAGACCAGGGCGTGACGGAACGGGGTCTGAGGATGAGAGTCAAGTCCGTAGGATTGCGGAAGGGGCTACCATCGCGTCAACACCGTGGACCGTTTCCCGTAAAACCGTGCTTAGACGCGCCAGCGGAAGGAATCAGCATTCACAGTTTTAAAAGTTGCTTGGTATCTTGAATTGACTAAATATTACATTGACCGGGATCGTTCCTTGTTGCAATGGGTGAGACATCTAGCGGAATCAGAGCGATCAATGTCAGGGAATTAACGGATCTGTAGACGATCGGGATCACACCTGTGGTGGGTGGTATGGAGATCGATCGGTTCTGGGGACGGTTTCGTCAATCCCTAGCGGCATAGCCCCGCCGGATCGATAAACCAAAGCCAAACCAGAGAATCTACACCGTCCTAAAATCGTTAGGGTATGATGGGACACGAAAATCAGACCTTGGTGATACGAAACCGTCACATTAGATGCGATCGGGTTGTGGCCTCGGCTTATCTCGTCGGGATAGTCACCGCACCGCTCGATTCATCGTTCAAGACTCTGTTTTCGTATTGCACTGTTTGTACGCTCTGTACGCTCGTAGATAGTGCTTCCGCTTAGATTTAGTTCAGTAGCTCGATCGTCATGACTAACTTGATGGAACAGGCGCGGCAGGGCGATCCCAAAGCGATCGCGGCCCTGATGAACCGTTCGACCGAGCCGAAGGGCATCTCCGTAAAAGCCAGCCGCGACGGCACTTGCCTTCAAGTGCTACTTGAGGGTAAAAGTGTCCCGGCCCGTGATGCGACGCTCAGTTTCGTACGCCAAGGCATGGCCAATCTGGGGATCACGTCGATCACCACGGTAAAAGTATTTGGGCGCCAGGTCGGCCAAGATACACCGGTATGGCAAGAGGAAATTAACCTGGACGACGAGGCGGCCACGGCAGCCCCTCCGATGGCGATGCCGATGAATGCGCCCCTCGATCAGCTTGACGATGAGGAGGACTTGCTACCGGATGACCCGCTGGATGATTTCTATCAAGATGACGCGCCCAATAGTCTAGATGATGGGGCGTATTTCGATGAGGATGATTACAGCGACAGTACGCCCAGCGATGTGCCGCACCTACCGAACGAGTCGATCACTGATTTTGTCGATGACGATGACGATCCCAATGCCTACGATGAGGATCTCGCCGATGATCAGTTTGACGCGGACGATGCGATCGAGAGCCAAGAGAGTCCCGCCAAACCGGCCAAGCAATCCAGTAGCCTGTTGCTGGCTCTCCTAACATTTCTGGCGCTCTTGCTAGGCGGCTATTACATCTACAGCCAAAAACCAGAAGTTCTCACGAGTTTGCCCGTCGTGGGTGAGTTAATTCCCATGCTGGGGAATGGAGACGCGCCGATCGCGGAAACTCCCGCTGGAACGCCAGACGCCACCGGTGCGAGCCCTGCGAAGGCTCCAGATCCCAATGCAGGCAGCCCAGTGGGCGATGCGGCCTCTCCTCCCCCGGCTCCCGCCAGCGAGAATGCAGCTCCAGCCAAGCCGCCAGCCCCGGCCCCGGCCCCAGCAGCGTCACCGGCTCCCCCCAGTGCGACGGCTCCGGAGAAAGCCCCTGAGCAGGCTCCTAAACCCGCTCCTGCGGCGACGGCTGATCCCTTCCGTGAAGCGGTGAATGCTGCCACCAAAGCTGCACAGTTAACGCAGTCTGCCAGTACCGCGACCGAATGGGCCGAAATTGCCACTCTTTGGGAAACGGCGATCGAGCAAATGGCCGCTGTCCCCAGTACTAGCCCGAATTATCAAACCGCTCAAGATCGTCTCGGTAGCTACCCCGCTAACCGGGATTATGCCCGTCAACAGGCCGGTCAGTAACGGGTTATCCAGGGTTGTTCAAGTGTTATGGGGAAATAGAAGGTTATGGCGGAGTTGAAGACAGAAAAGCCCAAATTAACGTGGATTGATATTGCAATCACCGTTACGCTGTTGGCCTCGATCGTGGGTTTAGCGGCCTGGTTGCTTTCGGGAAAATTTAGCTATGTGGCGGCTCCGGCGTCTTCCTTGGGCTTGGTCAATCTTTTGAAAAAGCCCAAGGAGGACGACACAACCCAGACCGAGGGCTCCGGGTCAAGCGAGCAGGAGGCCTCCGCCGTCATTCCCCCCGCACCCCAGCCCACTGCGATCGATGGGATCGTGGATGGAACGGATGGGTATTTACCCTCTACGGTGGATACTCCTCCATTTCCCAGCGAAGATCCTTCTGTAGACCCGATCTGGAACGATGAGTCGGGGTCTCCCAGTGCTGATCCGTTTGATGGATCATTACTAGAGGTTTCGCCCAGTGTGAGCGATGCCGTACCCCTCGAGAATCCGACGATCGATCCCAGTTCCCCTAACCTGTCGGAGCCCTCCCTCGAACCGGTCGCCCCGCCCCGTCCCACCATTTCCACGGCAACGCCGGAGGATCAACCCATCCGCTATCTCAGCGAGCACTACGACCAGGGTGAACGTAATTTTCAGAACTTTGATCTACGCAATGTTGACCTGAACCACCGCTTGTTGCGTTTGGTGGGTGCGGATCTGCGGGAACTCAAGGCCGAACGCGCCAACTTGCAGCAGGCAGATTTAACCCAAGCCAACCTCGGACGAGCTGATTTGCAATACGCCAAGCTCGATGGAGCCAATCTCAGCTATACCAACTTAGCGGCGGCCAATCTCAGGGGGGCATCGTTGCGCGGTGTGAATTTACGGGATGCCAAATTGATGGATGCCCAGTTGGCGATCGCTGATTTATCCTATGCGGATTTGAGTGGTGCGGATTTGAGTGGTGCGGATTTAACCGATACGAATCTATATCGGGCGCGGCTTGATGGCACGAAGTTACCCGAAATGGCGCGTCCAGTGTAACCCGGTGACGATCGATGATGTCCTGAGATTTGACCTTAGTATCGTCATCCGCATCAACCCAGGCTTTGGCTTGGCCCGAAGGTTTAACCCCTCCTGTGCCAGTTGAAAAATTGACTGGGCGGGTTCGGTGGGGCGGCATCTTTGCCTACGATCGAGCTGAAGTATTCTGGATGTTCCATGGCTGTGACTAAAGCTCCGACTAAAGCTACAACTGAAAATCAACTGACGACGGGTGATCCGGATCAGAGTACGATCGACCCAAAAAATACGAGTAAAACGCTCACGACAAAGACCAGCCCGATCGATTTTCTGAGCTTTACCCTTGAACCGGATAAAACGAAATCACTGAACGCCACGGAGCAAATTGTCGGCGATCGCCCTAGTCTGACGACCATAACCGGCTCTAGCCCGACCGTTGTGGATCAATGGAATCTCGGGTCTGAAAAATCCCGAGACTCGTTCAGTTTGATCCCCTCGATCGCCTCCGTGTTGGATACCTTTAGCCGTGATTCGACCAGCACCAGTCTCAAAGGCTTTAATTCGATTTCGTTTTCCCGCGATAATACCCCGCGCGGCACAAATCGGGATGATTACGCCACCGGCAGCAACCGTGACGATATTTTTTCAGGGCGTGATGGCGATGATGTGATTTTCGGGAACGATGGCGAGGATACGCTATTTGGTAATGCCGACGAAGATACGATCGACGGTGGCGAAGATGACGATTGGATTCTTGGCGGCCAGGACGACGATTTAATTGATGGTAAGGAAGGTAACGATATCATCACGGGGAATCGTGGTGATGACGTGTTGATCGGCGATAACGATGAAGATGTGCTCTACGGCGGCCAGGGCGATGATCTGCTGTATGGCGGCAAGGGTCGCGACATTTTAACGGGAGATGTTGGGCGCGATCGCCTCAATGGTGGCCTTGAAACCGATGCCTTTGTGTTTCGGGAAGCGACCACGGCAGAGAGTCCCGAAGGTGCAGACATCATCGAAGATTTCACGCCCAGTGAAGGCGATCGCGTCTATATTTTGGCCACATCCGCCAGTATTAGCCCGAGCGATATTGTGCTGATTCAATCCACGGCGAACTTTGGCTCGATCGAGGTCGATGGTCGTGCGACACCGATCATTCGGGCTGCGGTGAATATTCTTCATGCACCGAGTAATCGATATCTAGGTGTGGTCACATCCACCACTGAAACCATCGATACGGCGATCGTCGGTGCAAATTTGGCGATCGTCACCTCTGCCGCGAATATTCAGGTTTAGACACTTTAGACACGGACGATCGCGACCCCAAGGTTTTGAGCGGGCAAGGTCGGCTAGGCTACCGCACTCAAGCGCGATCGCGCCACCACCTCCCGATAGTACTGCCGCAACTGTTCCGTCGCGGCGGCCCAGCCCCAACGCTCGGCTTCAGCTCGCGCATTCGCCCGTAAGGTCTCCCGTTCCGCTTGATTGGCCAGTAAGCGCCGGGTCGCGTCGATCGCACCGTTAGCATCACTGGGATCAAACAGATAACCATTCTCCCCATCCGTGACGATATCGGTAATGCCACCGGTTCCGGCTGCCACCACGGGACACCCCGCCGCCATTGCTTCTAGGAGTACCAATCCCAAAGTTTCCGTTCGGGAAGGGAAGAGGAACGCATCCGCCGACGCAAACGCCGCTGCCAGTTCTAAGCCTTGAAGATAGCCGACAAAATGGGTATGGGTTCCCGCAAAATGGGCTTCTAGCGCTTGACGGTTCGGGCCATCCCCGACCAGTGCCAGTCGGGCATTGGGGATGGATTCTAAAACGGGTTTAATAGTTTCGATTTCTTTCTCCGCCGACAGTCGCCCGACGTAGAGCAATAACGGCGCGTCTGGATGACCCTGGGTCAGACGATCGCGCATCTTCGCACTATGGGCATGGGGCTGAAACATCTCCGTATCAACACCACGCTGCCATAAATCCGTCCGTTCAATGCCATGACTGCTTAACTCGCTCACCATCGCCGTAGAGGTGCAGAGATTCAGCGATGCCTGATTATGAACCCCGCGTAACAACGCCCACAGCACTTCCTCAAACATACCAAAGCCGTAATGATGTAGGTATTGGGGCAGGTGTGTGTGATAGGACGCAACCAGCGGAATTCCCAATTTTTTGGCGTAGTACAGACCACCTAACCCCAGAACCGCAGGATTAACAATATGGATTAGATCCGGCTGAAACTGCTCGATCGCCGGACGTAATTTACTACTCGGAATCGCTAGCTTCAACTCGGGGTACATCGGCAACGGAAACCCCGGTACACCGTGAATTTTTGCACCTTTGTACTCCTTAACGCCGCCATCCGGTGAAAACACCAAAACCTGATCACCCGATCGTTGGAGCTGTTCGACCGTATGTTTAAGGCGCGTGACAATACCATCGACTTTCGGAACGAAGGTTTCGGTAAACAGTGCAATACGCATGGGGTTTATGTCCCAATAGTGTTTGAGTGGATATTTTGGACGTTTCACCTGAAACCCCATTAAAAATCGATCGCCAAGTCATCCTAAAGACTCGGCGATCGATTGCAAGAGTTCAGTCAAACGGTAACTAGAAAACCCAGAGGAAAACAGATCCGATCGCCATTATTTCGTGTCGCGATGCCAGGATACTTTCGGCATAATTTGCGACTGATCCACACGGGTTTTGTACTTGATGGCAAAGTTAAGGAGCGAATCAAGCAGCGAATCCGAGAGTTTATGAGGAACCAAGCCCAGATCGAGTAGGTTCGTGTTTTTCGCATTAAAGTAATGCTTTTCAGCCTCAACCCGAGGGTTGTCAATATTTTTGACTTCCACATCGAGACCGAGGGAATTACCCGCCGTTTTGATCTGCATCGCGATGTCGTTGATGTTGAACATTTCGGTGAACTGGTTAAAGACGCGGAACTCGCCGACCTTCGCCGGAGTTTCGATCGCCAATTCCACACAACGAACCGTATCGCGAATATCGAGCATCGCGCGGGTCTGACTGCCCGATCCGTACACCGTCAACGGGTGACCGACCGCAGCTTGGATACAAAAACGGTTAAGCGCCGTACCGAAGACACCGTCATAATCCAGACGGTTAATCAGCAGCTCATCCATGCCCGTTTCTTCCGTCAGGACGCCGTAGACAATCCCTTGGTTCAGATCCGTCGCACGCAGGCCCCAAACCTTACAGGCAAAGTGAATATTGTGGGTGTCGTGAACTTTACTCAGGTGGTAGAAGCTGCCCGGCTGCTTCGGATAGGGCAGAACGTCCGTCCGACCGTTGTGTTCAATTTTGATGTAGCCCTCTTCGATGTCAATATTCGGCGTACCGTATTCGCCCATCGTACCGAGCTTAACGAGGTGACAGTCGGGGAAATGCTCCTTGAGGATATAGAGCAAATTCAACGTGCCAACCACGTTATTGGTCTGAGTTAGAACCGCGTGCTCACGATCGATCATCGAGAACGGCGCCGATCGCTGTTCGCCAAAGTGAACCACCGCGTCCGGCTTAAACTCCAGCATGGCTTCGAGGAAAAAGCCATAGTTATTGATATCGCCGATATACACCGGCATGTCTTTGCCCGTCAGTTCCTTCCAGCGCTGCACCCGTTTTTGGATCGGTGCGATCGGGGTCAGCGTGTCGCTTTGTAGCTCGTTATCCCAGTGCCGACGAATCAGGCTATCGAGGATACCGACCTGATGACCTTTATTCGATAGATATAGTGCCGTGGCCCAGCCGCAATAGCCGTCACCGCCAATAACTAGAACTCTCATATTCTGAACTTTTCCTTGCCGATACTCGCTAAATCTACCAGGTTTGGGACGCGTTGCCACGTTTGTCTGATTCGTGCCTAGGTGAGGTTATCCTCGAATCCATGCCCAAGCAATGCTGACGGAAATCTTGCTGGAATCCAAAGGAAGCGTGCAAGTTTAAGGCGATCGACACGAATAGGGCGATCGCATTTTTGGATTGTGTCAGATCTAGGGGTTAAGGTGCTGTTAAGCCCGGTGGAGGATCGCAAGTCTCGATCCAGCGGCCAAGAGTTCCAAAACCAAGACAGCCGCCTCTAGTCAGAGGACTTCTGAATAACGTTAGTTAGGGAAGGAGGCCGGAAAAAAGGGCGTTGGTGGATTGAGCCATGCTTTCAAAACGCGAAGCACACTGAAAGCCGCATGGAATCGTACATAGCCTCCTGCATCCAATCTAGAAAACCTATGTCAATCCACCAATGCCTTTATTTTATAGAGCAACTGTACAGGGCGATCGGTTCCGCTGGCCATTCAACCCAAGGCAAACGCATAGTCTCTACGAAACCCAGCCGACAAAATCGCGGTTTCCGATGAGCACTGAGCAGAGTCGTTGGCGTAGCCTTCGCGAAGCAAATAGTGCGGTTTTCAGCTTAGATGAGAGTACCCTAGTCTATTCGCTATCTGCTATAACTCTACAAAATTAGCACTAAGGACAGTTTAAATAACTCAACAAAGCATCTACAACGTAGGGATCATAAATTTTACCCCGTCCATCTATAATATGTTTTAACGCATATTCTTGACCTAGACTCGGTCGATAGGGGCGATGACTTGACATAGCTTCAAATACATCAGCAACAGCAATAATACGTGCTTCAAGAATAATTGAATTTTGGTGAATTTGAAAGGGATAGCCCGATCCATCTAGCCGTTCGTGATGTTGCAGAATAATTTCACGAATTGGCCAGGGCAATATCGTATCCTTAAAAATCTCTGCACCAATAATAGGATGAGTTTTAATCAGTTCAAATTCTTCTTTTTTAAGGTTGCCTGGACGAGTTAAAATTTCGGCAGGAATCCCAATTTTTCCAATATCATGCACCAATGCACCAATCCGAATACCAAGACAAATACTTTCGGATAGTCCCATATTTTTGGCGATGTTTTCTGCGATCGTAGCCACACTGGCTTGATGTTGAGCTGTGTATTGATCGCGAATTTCGAGGGCATTGGAAATCGCCTCGATCATTTGAATTAGGACAGTTTGGGGGGTCGTTTGTTGGAAACGATCGCCCATCTCTTGGCGATGTAATCCTAAATTCGCAATTTGCTTGATTAACTCTGACCAAATACCCTGAATAAATTCCTGTAATAGGATGACATCTTTCTCATGATAAGGAGTTTCACGATTTCCTACTCCTAAAACGCCAACAATGCGATCGCCTTCACAAATCGGTAAGCCTAAATGGCGGGTGATCGGAAAATGTCCCTCGGGTAAGCCCCGCTTTGACGCCTCCTGGGAATAGTCATTGTGAATCACCGCTTGACGTTGACGAATACACTCAGCCCAAATTCCTGCGGAATGGAGAGGATAGTGTCCATCATAAACCGTGCGACATTGTTCAATCACCCGGTGTGACCAAACATTCAGTTCGATTTCTTGGGTTTCTTCGTTATAAAGATGTAAATAGCCGATTTTGCTATTACTCAGTGCGACCGCTTCTTCTAGTACTTCATGATAAATTTCTTGCTCCGTGAGAATGTAAGGAGAAGTAATATATTGAATGAGGCTATTCAGGATAGTTTCGAGTTGGGAAGGAACGGTAACTGTGCGCATAGTGACCAACAGCCTGGAAAGAGTTTGGTTAGTTTCTTTACACCATAGATCTATGATCAGCCGATCCGGTAGATATACCAAAACTCTTTAATGAAAAGTAATCGCCATAATACTGGCAGGACTTACGCACTGACCGGCTCAAACCACACAATACCGTGGGCGCATTGCCATGACGCCCCTACGAGTTTCGATAGTTTGCGTAAGTCCTGACTGGGAAGCTATTGACCTGGTTATGTGGAGATTCATTCTACTGACAGATAAAGCTCAATGACAAAGTAATGACAAGACAATAACAAAGTTGCTGTTGCAATCAGATGCACGCATACCGTAGCTTTCGGGTGGAGAATCTCACACCAAGAAGCGTCCTGGACTGTAACGCCGATCAGGATCAAATTGATTCACGAGATCGTGCATGACCGATCGCGCGTTGCCACGGTAACCCCAAAGATCAAAGGTTTGCTCGATCGCGGCTTGTTTCAGGGCGATCGGTGCGCCTAACACGCTGAGAAAGCCGCCGTTTTCATCGCAAAATTGACGCCACTTGGCGATCCGGCTGCCGCCTTGATCCTGGCGAATCATCGCGCGTCCGAGGCCACTTTGATAGTGAACGATCGCCGTCGCGTCTGCTTTGAACAGTTGGTCAGCGGTGAGCAGTGCTTGGATCGCAGCCGTGGATCGAGTGCCAAATTTGACGCTACAGGCATTGGGCTGCGATCGCTGATCCACACGCTGGCGGCTTTGGGTCCAATATTCCTGCTCTTCTTCGGCACTGTAGAGCGTGGCGATCGCGCCGCACTGGTGGGCGAGGGCGATCGCTCGGTTGCTTTGCTCGGTAATGCTTTCGGGTACGGTCTGGAACCGTAGTACGAGACCGATGCCCATGCCGAGATACATCGCTTTCATCAGGGAGGGACTGATGAGATCAAAGGCTGTCGGTGTGAGGGAAGACGCGGCGATCGCTCGGGCAAGACGATCCATCGTCTCTGGCTTGCCGTGCAGCATCAGGGTCTGAGAGGCTGCTGGGATGGGATACAGGCGAAAGGTCAGTTGGGTGATGCTGCCTAGGGTGCCGTAGGAGCCGGTGAGCAGTTTCATCAGGTCGTATCCGGCCACATTTTTGACCACGCGCCCGCCTGCTTTGGCGATCGCACCGTCATGACGGACAAATTGAATGCCGATCAGACGATCGCGGAGACCGCCATAACGCTGCCGCAAACTGCCCGTGTCCGCCGTCGCGACGATACCGCCGATCGTCGCGCTTTGGGGCAGGGTGGGATCGAGGGCTAACTGTTGGCCCTTGCGTTCGATGAGTGCCTGAATCGCCGAGAACGTAACGCCCGCCTCAACCGTGAGCGTCAAATCATCCTCGGCGAATTCCACCACGCGATCGAGCCCTGCCGTTGAGATGGCTAAATCCAGACCCCGCACTAAACCACCCCAGTGCAGCTTACTGCCGTTACCAAAGGGGAGGACGCGCCAGCCACGATCGTAAGCCACACGGGCAACCGCTGCGAACTCCTCCTGGGTTTGGGGATAGGCGATCGCCTGGGGATACTCCTCGGGATAGCAGCTCGCGATCAAGCGCTGCCGTAGGTCAGAACTCGGGCCGAGTTCATCCCAAGCGAGAAGTTTAAGATCCGCGAGGTCGGGGCAAGCAGCAAGCGTGGTAGCAATATCCATCTAGAGCAGTTTCTCCAGACCGTAAACGAGGCTTTTGAGTTCGGTCACTTTGCGAATGGCGAGCAGAACACCGGGCATGTAGCAGGCGCGATCGCTGGTATCGTGACGCAGGGTGTAAATCTGGCCGGGAGCGCCGAAGATGACCTCTTGGTGGGCAATCAAACCCGGAAGACGGATGCTGTGGATGCGGATATCACTATCGCCGATCGCCCCTCGGGCGCGATCGAGGATTTCCTCCTCCTTCACCTTGGGCTCATTAAAGGTTTTGCCCAACTCGCCAATCAACTGCGCTGTTTTAATTGCCGTACCACTCGGGGCATCGGCTTTGCGATCGTGGTGTAGTTCGATAATTTCCATATGGTCGAAATACTGCGCCGCTTGGATCGCCGCCTGTTGCATGAGTACAACGCCGATCGCAAAGTTGGGAATAATCGCACAGCCGGTGCTGGCTTTCTCGGCAAATTCCGCGAGGTCGGCGATCTGCGCTTCGCTCAGGCCCGTAGTTCCCACCACCGGACGCACCCCGTAGGCGATCGCCGATCGGACATTTTCATACACACAACTCGGATGGGTAAAGTCCACCATCACACCTTGCTGTTGCTCTTGGGTGGCAACCACGAGCGTACTTTGCAGATCCGCCAGGATGGGAACTTCCAGCGGGCCGCATCCGGCAACTTCGCCAATATCCTGACCGAGTAAGTCCGGGTTGGCATCGATCGCAC
The DNA here is from genome assembly GCA_004293855.1 of Oscillatoriales cyanobacterium. Taxonomy (GTDB): domain Bacteria; phylum Cyanobacteriota; class Cyanobacteriia; order Cyanobacteriales; family Geitlerinemataceae; genus RDYZ01. The sequence continues at coordinate 24,627 of RDYZ01000212.1, forward strand.
CGACGAGCATCATGTCATCAGCAGCGGCGATCGCCTTGATGGTTTCACGGCCCATTTTGCCAGCAGCACCGTTAACGACAACGGGAATCGGAGACGTGGGAGCAGTCATGAATTGCGGGGGATGGATAAAAGGACGAAGGGATGAGCGAAGCGGGGGATGGGTGTGGGAATGGTTGCACTCTGGGGCTAGGGCCGCGCTAGCGATCGATCCGGATCAACCGGAACACCGCGCCGCCGGTACTGTGATTGCAACTATTGCGACAGTTCGGTGTTAATTTCGTTGAGCGGCTCACGGCGGATGAGTTCTTCGGATTCATCGCGCGGCAACAGGTCAAAGATTTCGCGGAATTTGTCATCGATCGTCTCAAACGGCACATTACCCGTGACGTTGAGGACAAGCGTGCCATCGCGATCGAATAACACCGTTTTCGGCACAAGCTGGTCATTATAGGTCGCAGGATCGGTGGGGTCGCCACTGCCTTCGAGGGGCAGACTGTCGATATTGACCGGGATAATGCTGGTGTAACGACCGTACAACCCTTGAAAACGCGACACCTTTGAGGCGAAGAGTTTACAATCCTTACTGTCTTCCAGGTAAAGCACCAGCATCGATGGGCGACCCTGGGCGATCGACTCGGCGATCGTCTGTTTGGGCGGCACGAGCGATCCATTTCCGGCGTAGAGCGCAAAAATATTGCCGTCAAAGCTGTCATTGTTCGCACTCGCGGCGACGGGGCTGCTGGTTGAAAGCCAGAGTACACCGATCGATAGCATGAGGACGAAAGTCACCCGAAAACGGGACAGGGAAACGAACAGAGATTGGAGAAAACGCTTGACCATGCCGAGATGTAAAACCGCGCCACAACGCGCCGGTATAAGGTTATGAAACTTTAAATTTGTCTGTACTAGATTAACAGTGGACTGCACCGGGCATCGCACCGATCGTCACGACACCGGCAACTCTGCCATCCCCCAGCGTCGCCACACGTCGATCGATCCATCCGCACTGCCGCTCACTAAAACCTGTCCATCCTCGCTGACCGCCACCGACATCACCGCGTCGCGGCTGCCCACCAGTGTCGCGATCGGCTGTCCCGTCGGAATATGCCACAGTCGCACCGTTCCATCGGAACTGCCACTCATCAAGGTTTCACCATCGGGATGGGCTGCGAGGGCGGTCACGGAACTGTTATGACCCGTGAGTTTATGGAGTTGTTCGCCCGTTTCCACGTCCCAAATGCGGATCGTACGATCGCGATTCGCCTCAATTAAAGCCATGCCATCACGGCTAAAGGTCACCGCGTTAATCGGATCGGCACTGTCGGCGAAGGTGTTCAAGAGGTTGAGTTCGCCCGTGGCGCCATTGACCGACCAGAGCTTGACCGTACCATCGGCGCTGGCGCTGGCGAGCAACGTGCCGGTGGGATCAAAGGCGATCGCATCCACACGCCCCCCGTGGGCGAGGTGCGAGCCGCACGCATTAACCGAAATTTTGCGACGCTTCGGCGTCATGCGTACGTCCCACAGGGCGATCGTCCGGTCAAACCAGCCACTGGCGATCAGGCGACCATTAGGACTGACGGCCAGCGATCGTACCGATCCCGCCACGCCGGACGCATCCACCAAGGTTTCCAGTAATGTCTGGGTTTCCAGATCCCAAATTTTGATCGTTCGATCCCAACTGCCGCTCACAAGCCAGCCCTGGTCACGGCTGAGGGCGATCGCACACACCGGACTGCTATGCTCCGACAACACATTCAGCGATGCACCGCTGCGAATGTTCCAAAGCTGAATGGTGCGATCGAAACTAGCACTGATTAACACATCACCCGTGGGCGTCATCACCAGATCACTCACCCAGTCACCGTGATCGGTGAGGGTCGAAAGGCGTTGCCAGTCCTGGGGTGGAACGCTGGCGATCGGAGACGCGGGAGACGGAGCCACCGGGATCGCCTCCCCATCGAT
>RDYZ01000286.1 GCA_004293855.1 Oscillatoriales cyanobacterium
TATGAGGAAGCGCGGCGCAACTACCAACAAGCCCTCCAAATCTTTATCGAGTTCAATGATCGCTACGAACAAGCGGGAACCTACCACCAGTTGGGAATAGTCGCCCAGAAGTTGCGAGAATATGAGGAAGCGCGGCGCAACTACCAACAAGCCCTCCAAATCTTTATCGAGTTCAACGATCGCTACAGCCAAGCCAGCACCTACGGGCAACTAGGTTTACTCGAAGAAGCACAAGAAAACTACCCCGAAGCAGCTCAAAATCTGTTGCGAGCGCTCGAAATCTTCGCGCAGTTCAACGACGAACACAGCGCGATGCAAACCTTGAGAAATCTCGCCCGAATCTACACCCAAACCCAAAACGAAACCCTCCTCACCGCCGCCGCCCAACTCCTCAACACCACCCCCGACGACCTCCGCCAGATGTTCACCACCCAATAAGCCACCAATGAGCACTGAGCGGAGTCGAAGTGCGGTCTCCCACCTCCCCCACGATCAACTATGGCCCAAGTAAATATCTACTACGAACCAGAAATGGAACTGCTCACCATCTTCTGGCAACCCGCCCGCCCCAACCAGATCGCCACAGAACTCGACGACGGCATCATCCTCTTCAAAGACGAAACCACCGGCGAACCCATCGGCCTAGAGCTACTGTCCTACCGCCCCAACGACCAACGCCTCGATCGAGTCAGCGTCGAAATGGGACAGCCCACTCCCCAGCGCGATCGTCCCCTCACCGAAGCCTAACTAACCCCCAATGCCCCGCCGCGACCTCTACCACGACACCGTCAGAAGCGCCCTCATCAAAGACGGCTGGACAATCACCCACGATCCCTACGTGCTAGGCGATGCCGAACTCTACGTTTTCGCCGACCTCTGCGCCAGCAAAACCACAACCACCAAAACCATCACCCTCACGATCGAAATCAAAGTCTTTGGAGCCAATGGCCACACCTCCGAATTAGAAAAAGCCATCGGCCAATACGTACTCTATCGCTCCATACTCAGGCACGAAAACCAACCGACCCAAACCTACCTCGCCATCCCCAGCGAGGCTTACCACGGCTTCTTCCAAAAACGCGCCGTCCAAAACCTCATTCATGATGAACAAATAAAACTCCTCGTCTTCAATCCAGCAACAGAAACCATCGAACAATGGAAACCTTAACCCGCATCGATCAACAACGCCAAGCCATCCTCGACACCCTCCACGAACACCACCAAATCATCCAAAACAACCAAGACCACCTCCAATTCACCACCTACATCGCCAGCGATCCCGAAACCGATAACTACTTCATGATCGGCCTCGACCTCCCACCCAAACCGCAAAAATACGGCATCCTGATCCACCTGCGCCTCATCGACGGCAAAATCTGCATCGAAACCAACAACGTCGGCGACTTCATCGAAGACCTGATCGATCGCGGCATCCCCGAAACCGACTTTATCGTCCCCCAACGCGATCGCACCCCCGCCGAAACCAACCGCTAAACCATGATCCTGCGATCGCAGTTCACCAGATCAAAAACAGGTTTCGCTCAAACATCCCGCCTTTACGCCAACCCGACCTCCGAGGTTGCCAACACCTCAGAGGTCTCACCCCACCGCAACTACACCCGCACAATCCAACCAAACTCATCCGCACGGCGACCCGTCTTAATCTCCGCCAACACCGAACTTAACAACGACGCATAGGGACGATCGGCCACCGGTGGTAACGCGATCGTCAGATCATCACACTGGATACTCGCAATATGGGCGATCGTCGCCGCCGTCCCCGCACCAAACGCCTCCTTCAAACGACCCGCGCGATACGCCGCCGCAATCTCATCGATCGCGATCGTCCGCTTCTCCACCTTCACCCCCAACGTCGGCAACAGCTTGATGATGCTATCGCGCGTAATCCCCGGCAAAATTGAACCGCTCAACTTCGGCGTCACCACCACATCATCGATCGTGAAAAACACATTCATCGTGCCGCACTCCTCGATGTAGCGCTGCTCCTTGCCATCGAGCCACAGCACATTGTCAAATCCCCGCGCCTTCGCCTCACGATCGGCCAGCAAACTCGCCGCGTAATTCCCCGCCGCCTTCGCCGCGCCCGTGCCGCCCGCAAACGCCCGCACATAATCCCGCGTCACCGTCAGCTTCACCGGCTCGGCATAGTAGGAACTCACCGGACAGGCAATCATCGCAAAGGTGTAGCGCTCCGACGGACGCAGCCCCACCGACTCATCCGACGCGAAATAAATCGGACGTAAATACAGCGCACTGCCCGCCTGGGTGGGAATCCAATCCGCATCCAGTCGCACCAGTTCTAGCAACCCATCGATAAACACCTCCTCGGGGATCGGTGGCATACACAGCCGCGCCGCCGACTGGTTGATCCGCGCATGGTTCGCGTGCGGACGAAACAGCAACGCTTCACCCGCCGCATTTTTATACGCCTTCATGCCCTCAAACACCGCTTGCCCGTAGTGCAAGGCCGAAATTGACGGCGACATTGCCAGGGGCCCATAGGGCTGAATTTTTACATCCTGCCACGCACCCTGATCGTAGGTCGCGACCAACATGTGATCGGTAAACGTCCGCCCAAACTGCAAATTATTGAGATCGATCGCGGCGAGCTTCGACTGAGCGGCTCGCTCGATCGCGATGGTATGCGTCCGGGCGGTCATGGTGCGTTCTTCCCACGTAACAAGATGATTAGCGTTTCATTATCGCGCAAATTTTGCCGGTCTATCATGGCAAAACCCGGTTTCTTGGAGAAACCGGGCGGCAAGATCAAGCCGATGTAAGCCCGCCTAGGCTTCGCCGCTGATGCCTTTACCGAAGAACTTCGGCGGTGCAGCCAGGGTGTACACCTCGGTTTCCGCTGCGATCGCCTGACGTAGGTGTTTCGGCAAACTAACCATGCCGCGCAAGGCCAGCCCGTCAAACATCTTGAGTTCGCCTTTGGTGGGGTCGATCTGCTCGCTGAGGATGCGATCGCTGCGATCGACATCGGTCAAACACGCCAGCGACTGCCCCGAGGCCAGCGCAAACCCCCAGGGGGCGGCGTAGGTCGGCACGTAGGAGTTGTAGGACGCCACGTGGGGAAACAGCGACGCCAGGGTATTGACGATCCGAGCATGGAGTTGCAGTTCCGCCGGAGCGACGGGACCCGCCTGCACGACGAATTGACCATTCGGACTCAGGACGCGCTGAACCTTGGCGAAATATTCCTTGGTGAACAGTTGAAACGAGGGGCCTTCCTCGATCGGGTCGGACAAATCCGAGATCACCACATCCCAGGTTTCATCCGTATCATCGAGATACTTCAACGCATCGCCAAACACCAGTTCGGCGCGGGGATCATCAAACGCCCCCTGGTGCATATCCTCCAGGTGGGTTTGACACGCCTTCACCACGGCTTCATCAATGTCGATCATCACCGCGCGTTTGACACTTTTCCAGCGCAGCACCTCCCGCAGGGTCGCACCTTCGCCACCACCAAGGATCAGCACCCGTTCGGGCGCACCGTGGGCGATCGCGGCGGGGTGTACCAGCGGCTCATGGTAAAGAAACTCATCGCCCGTGCAGGACTGCCATTTGCCATCCAACACCAGCGCCTTACCGTAGGCGCCCGTTTCGACGATCTGCATTTCCTGATAGGGCGTTTTTTCGTACGCCAACATTTGCGTCACGCCGTGGATGTAGAGATCCCAAGGGGTGATGTATTCCGTAATCCACAGATCGGCACGTAGTTCGCTGCCTGCCATTGCGGGGTCTTGCTCCTAATTAAATCGGCGATCGGCGGTCGGTCTGACGCGGGGGCGATCGCGCAAAATGCTTACTTACTGTAGGGGATCAGACACCGTTTTTTTGAGCGAGGCGGAATCTTCCAGTCGGATCATGCCTGACATGGGAAACGGTGACCATTGGCGGCCTAGGAGTGGGACGGAGGGGTGAGGGTTTGCGGCAGACCGTACACGTGTAGGTCTCGCTGGGGAAAGGGAATTTCGATCCCAGCTTCATCAAAAGCCAGCTTAATCGCCTCATATAAACTGAGGGAAACGGGAAAGTAATCGATCGTTTTGACCCAAGGTCGCACGGCGAAATTCACACTACTATCGCCGAGTTCTAAAACTCCCACATCGGGTTCCGGTTGCTCCAGAACGCGCGGATCTTCGGAGAGAACCCGTTGAATCACGGTTTTCACCTGCTTGAGATCGGCAGAGTAGGAAACCCCCACCACTAAATCCAGCCGTAAAACCCCAAGGGTTGAATAATTGGTGATGTGTTCATCCGTGAGTTTACTATTCGGAATAATTACGGTTTTATTATCCAGTGTATGAATAATAGTCGTCAGCATTTGCAAGTCTTCCACATAGCCGGAAACACCGCTAATTTCAATCCAATCCCCCACACGGAAGGGTCGAAAAATAATCAACAACAGGCCAGCGGCAAAATTCGCAAGGGAGCCTTGAAGTGCCAGCCCGATCGCCAGTCCCGTCGCACCAATGAGGGCGATCAGAGAGGTGGTTTCAATCCCGAGCTGCCCTAAGATAGCTAAAGTCACAAAGGCCATCGTGATGTAATAGCTGATGTTGCTTGCAAAGGCAACGATCGTCGGCTCAATACTGGTCTTGCCCAGCGCTCGTTTAACAAAATGACGTAAAAATTGAGCGCCCCATCGCCCAACAAAGAAAATGGCAATGACG
>RDYZ01000213.1 GCA_004293855.1 Oscillatoriales cyanobacterium
ATGGAGAAGACGACGCCGAACACAACCGATCCGAGGCTTAGCCACCAGCGATCGGGGTGGGCGTTGCCATGCACCAGGGCCAGCAGGAGCAGGGCGATCGCGCCGGGGAGGAGGTCATGCCAGGACTGTTGGGAGTGGTGCAGTGAGCCTTTGCCTTGGGTGCGGAGGTAGGGATAGCGGACGATCGCCACCACCTGCCCCCAGCGACCCCAACCGGCGGCGGTCATCAACACAAAGGCACGATCGACGGACAGATCAGCGAATGCGGCGACTTTGAGCACCACGATCGCCACCGCTGCCATCGCACCAAAGGCGCCAGTAACGCTATCGCGCATCACCTCTAGGCGACGCTGGGGATCAAGCACGGCGAGACCATCGGCTAGGTCGATCGCGCCGTCTAGATGGAGACCACCGGTTAGGCCGATCGCGGCGAGCATGACGATCGCACTGGTGGTGAGCGGTGGGGCATTTAAAGCCATCAGGATAGCATCGAGCAACCCCAGCAAAATCCCGATCGCAATGCCAATAATCGGTGCAAAGCGAGCCATTCCACTAAAGTCGAGCGTCCAACTGGCGGGAACAGGCAGGCAGGTGTAGAACACGAGGGCAGCACTGATGCTGTGCCACTGGTGAACCCACCAGTTAACGTGACGATCGCTCATCGAAGTTGCTCGCTAGGAGGGGCCGGGGGGTGGATGGGCTGCGGGTTCGTCGCCAACCCTACGCTTCGAGGGCTTCGAGTAGGGCATCCGACATCGCCTTGCAACCCACGAGGGTCTGACCTTCGGACATAATATCCCCGGTGCGGAAGCCCCGATCGAGTACCGTCATCACCGCCGCTTCGATCTTGCTGGCCGCTGCGGGTTGATTGAGGGCGTAGCGTAACATCATCGCAGCACTGAGAACCTGAGCCAGGGGGTTCGCCTTGTCTTGACCGGCGATATCGGGGGCGGAACCGTGGACGGGTTCATAGACACCGGGGCCGTCTGCGCCCAGGCTCGCGGACGGAAGCATTCCGATCGAGCCGGTTAACATGGCCGCAGCATCGGACAGAATATCGCCAAACAGGTTCCCCGTGACGATCGTATCGAACTGCTTCGGCGCACGAATCAATTGCATCGCGGCATTGTCCACGTAGAGGTGCGATAGCTCAACGTCGCCATAGTCAGCATTTAAGGCCGTGACGCGATCGCGCCAAAGCTGCGACACATCCAGCACATTCGCCTTATCCACAGAACACAGTTTACCGCCTCGTTTTTGCGCCGTTTCGTAGGCCACCCGAGCGATGCGATCGATTTCGCTGGTGGTGTACGCCATCGTATTCACGCCGCGCTGTTCACCCGTTTCCGTTGTAAAAATTCCCTTGGGCTGACCGAAATAGACACCACCCGTCAGCTCACGCACAACCATGATATCGACGCCTTCCACCACCTCGCGTTTTAGGGTCGAGGCATCGATGAGCTGAGGCAAAATCGTCGCCGGTCGCAGATTGGCAAACAGTTCGAGACCCGCACGCAACCCCAATAAACCCGTTTCCGGGCGTTGTTCACGCGGCAGGTTGTCCCATTTGTAACCGCCGATCGCCGCGAGCATCACCGCATCGCTTTGTTTGCAGATCGTGAGGGTTTCGTCCGGTAGGGGGCTACCGGTTGCATCGATCGCCGCACCGCCGATCAGCGCCGTTTCAAAGCTGCACGCAAAGTCAAACTGTTTGCCGACCGTCTCGATCGCAGCAACCGCGACCGGGATAATTTCGGGGCCGATGCCGTCACCGGGAAGAAGGGTAATGCGGTACTGCTGGGTCATAGCGAAATACATCAAAAAGTGAAATGGCAGGCTGGAGCCGACCAGCATGGCGATCGGGTCGCCTGTCCGTCAGCGGTCAAATTCTATCGGAAAGCTGTACAGATCCGGCAGAGATCCCAGGCTTGAGATCACCGAGCCCCCGAACATGACCCTCAAAAAAATCGCCCGACCTGGCCTCATCACGAGTCCAAAATCGAGCGATCATCATGCTTTCGTGTGCATGAAATGGCGGACTAGATCGCTTCAGTACCTTTTTCGCTGGTACGAATCCGAATGATATCGTCAACCGGCGAGACAAAAATCTTACCGTCGCCGATTTCACCCGTGCGAGCAGCTTCCGTCAATTTTGCGACCACCATATCCACTTGATTATCATCAATTACGATTTCGATCTTCAGTTTTTGCAGAAATTCGACGGTGTATTCTGAGCCACGATAGCGCTCAGTTTGGCCTTTTTGACGACCAAAACCACGAACTTCTGACACCGTCATCCCGACGATACCGGCATTCACCAAAGCGATTTTAACTTCGTCTAGTTTGAAGGGACGAATGATAGCTTCTACTTTTTTCACGATCGAAACTCCTTAAAGATTCCAGGGATTGAGATTCAAATTTAACGAACGGCAATGAATCCAAACCAAGCTAACGGGATAGTGCTTGGATTTTTTGTTGCGTATTATACGATATGACCCCAGGTGGGCCGGACATACCCCAAAAAACAAGCCGGATTTTTAGATTTCTCGCTTACCAAATGACATCCGCCAGTCCGAGATAGTGTAACCCTTCCGGTGAAACCTGGAAGCGACAGGGGACGATTTCCACCCCCGCCGCAACGGCCTGACGCAGCAATTGGCCGTATTCTGGGTCACGTTCATCTCCCGGTGCAAAGCGCGTGCAGTCGCCTCGGTTGATGAAGTACAGCATCACACAGCGGCATTGATCCCCGTGTTCCTGGGCGATCGCGGTGAGTTCGCGTAAATGTTTTTGGCCGCGCGTCGTGACCGTATCGGGAAAGAGTGCCAGGTCACCTTGGGCCCAGGTTGTATTTTTCACTTCAACGTAAATCTGGCGATCGCCCCCCGTCAGCAAAAAATCAATCCGACTTTTACCCTCAACGCCGTATTTCACCTCCGAGGTCACGGTATCGTATCCTTCGATCGCCGCGATCTGATGTCGTTCCAGCATTCCCTTAATCACCTTATTCGGCAAATTCGTATTCGCCCCCACCCAGGTGCGGGTTGCATCCCGCATCTGCACCGCCTCCCAGGTGTATTTCAGCTTGCGTTTGGGGTCGTCGCTGTGGGTGATGAGCACAGGACTGCTCGGATCGCAAATGCCCGTCATCGGGCCGGTATTGGGGCAGTGAGCGGTGATAATACTGCCATTCACCAGTTCGATATCCGCAAAAAAACGTTTGTAACGCTTAACAAGCGTGCCGGAGAGGGTGCGCGGGTAGCGATAAACCAGGTCTGACATAGCTGTAAGACGTACTAACGGGCAAAACTAAAGGTTGACAAACGGAGAGGAGCGAACCGGAGGCCGTGCGCTGCTGCCAAGCCAGGTTGCCAGTTTCAAGACCGCTCGTGCTGCCTGGGGCTGAACGTCGGGCATCCCAACCGTGGCGATCGTTCCAAGTTTAACCACTGTCGGGGCGATTCTTTCAACTCGTTTCACGACGGCGGGCCTGACTCGAAATATTCCGTAGGCGTCTCGTGGGCTTTCTCTGGGTGCTTAACCTAGGAGAGTTACGGTTAGCGTTGGGGTTGCTTACGCTCACCCCCGGTCATCGGCCAGACCAAACTCAGCGTGCAGCCAAGACCACAGCAGCGGATCATCAAAATCTTGGATGGTCAGCGTCGCCCCGGCTGCGGTCAGTTCCGCCTGATGATAGGTGGTCCGTACGCCGATCGTCTGTATCTTCGCCCCAACCGCCGATCGCACACCCGTCGGCGTATCTTCAAACGCGATCGTCACCTCCGGCGCAACATGCAAGCGGCGCAACCCTTCCAGGTATGGATCGGGATCAGGTTTGCCACGCGGTAGATCTTCCGCCAGCACGATCGTTTCAAACTCGCGATACTGATCCGTCATCAAACCCAGGGTGTTCAGCATATGCTCCGCATTCGCCTGGGGGGCATTGGTGACAACGCCACGGCGAATCGACTGCGATCGGCACAGGGCAAGCAGGCGATCGAGCCCCGTCAGACGCTCCAGGTGCGCCATTTCACGAAAGAGCCGCTCCTTATTTTGGGCAAATTCTCGCCCTTCAGATTCGGATAAATGGGGCAGGATATCGCGGATAATTTTAGCGTTGGTGTTTCCACTAATGTGATGTTTATAAAAGTTGAGATCAATGAATAATTGATGTTGGGATAATAGGGTTCGCCACACGAAAAAGTGAGCCTGATCACTGTGCGTCAACGTACCATCGAGGTCAAAGAGAATAGCCTTTAGCATAAAAACTCCATTTTGATCGTAAAACTTGATGTCACCGGTCACACGACCGCAGGAGCAACGTTGAGCCACAGGGGTTTCAGTATTCAGCCAACGCCTTGGTTAGGAGGAGCTTACGTCGCTAAACCCATTAAGATACCGCACATCGCCGTCAGTCCCTTTCCCGCAAGCGGTCTCATTGTTCCGTATTTTGACGATCCATACTTCCACAGCGTGATCCAGGGAAAGTCCCGGCATAATTGGAGGTGTCCTGATTGATCTGAATTGAGACAGAAATTTCAGAATACGACCCAATATCCGCTTGTTTTGCTTTAAGGTTAAGGCTCCAAAGATCATGCTTGAGAAACACCCGAATTCACAGGATTTGGTTGAGCTTTTAGATACGTACGACGCCCATATCCAAACACTAAAATCAGAAGACGACCTCACGATCGAAACTGTATTTTGTACATTGACGACCCGTGATCAGATCAATTCGATCGTGCGCGGCAACCCTCAACTTGATCCCGCATTATTTGCCCGTCTGTATGACCTCGATAACCAGCTCAGTGAATGCGCCGATCAACTGAATGATTACGACGTGCTTGAACAATGCCGCCAGAGCTATCGCGCCCCCTTGTCCGCCTGGTGGTGGTATCTCAGCCCAAAAAATTCGCCGCTGATTCGTAGTAATCGCTTTGGTTGGGTGTGGGGCGCGGCCACGATCGCCTGTCTTCTGGTTTCGGCCACGTTTATGACTCAAACGGCGAGAGCCTTCTCCAGTCAAGGATTTGATTTTTTAGGAACACTCAGTACGATCGCCCAAGGTGCAGGCTTTGCCCTGGTGGCGAGTGGAGCCGCCACCCAAAAAGGGCAAGACACGCTGGAAATGATCCTCAAAAGTTTAAAAGTGCCGGGACATCGCACGGCTGAGGCCACATTTGGGCTCTCGGTGGGGTTATTGGCGGTGAGTTATGGCCTCAATGCGAACCTCTATCGCCTCGGGGACTACTACCACCAACAGGGGGAAAACTATGTGGCGAATCAGCAGTGGAGCCAAGCCTTAAGTAGTTATCAGCGGGCGCTTCAGTTTGATCCCACACCCCAATCGTTGCTCCATGAAGGTCAGATTTATGAAATCTTGGGGGACTACGATGCAGCGATCGAAGCTTACTCCTACGGAGCGGCGGGTGATCCCTACTTCCTGACCGCCTCTGCGCGGGCGTCACTGCTCCGCGAACTGAATGCCTCGGGTTGGAAAGGCGGCATCCCCCCAGAGCAACTTAACCAAACCCTCGCGACCCTACAACGCGCACTCTTGCATCCTCGTACGGGTCAAGACCCGGAGCTATTGCGTCAGATTTATCTCAATCTCGGCTTTGTCGAGTTGGCTCGCCTCAATTTTGATCAGGTTGAGGACACGGATAAGATCTTTTTGGCCCGCGCTCAAAACCAATTTGAACAAGCCTTTAATTGGGAGCTTCAGCAAAGCTATCCCGACGATTACGTCTACCGCTGGAAGGATTTACGAGCCCAGTGTTATCAAGCGACGAGTCGGTTTATCAACGTGGTTTTAGATGTACCGACAACCGATGGTTCCTTTATCTATTTTCAGGGTCTTGATCCCCGTGTTCCCCACGCGGATGTGTGGTATTCCTGCCATGAAATCTTTGTGGAAGATGGGGATCTGGAAGTGGCGACGGATGTGCTGTTATTGCAAACCGTGTTATCGTCCAACACGATCGAGCCCTACTGGACTTCCCAAACCCAAGGCTTTCCCCAAGCCACGATCAACGATCCGAATCAACTCAGTCGTTTGGCCGCGCAACTGGAATCCACGCTGCAAATCGATACGCAAGGGTTAGAGTTTGGGGATTACGAGGCGTTGATTATCCGACTGGCGGTGGACGATCAAGGACACATCATTGATTACTACACCTATGACACTTGGGCGTTGGGCATGGCTCGCAATACCCCCGTGTATAGCCTGTGGCAAAAACATCTGCCGTTGGTACAAGAGCATATGCAAGAGGAATCCTTTGGGGTGGCCGACTTTCAGCTCGAAACTTTGCCAGATGGTCGCCGCACCATTACACCCTGGGGTCAGGTTTATGCCGTGGATACGATTCCCCTAGGCATTCAGGAACGTCCTTTGGAGATTGGTTTAGCGCGGCGTGAAGTGCTGCGAGGGTTATTAGCGGCCCAATTGCGATCGGCCTACGCCAATATTCAAGACCCGGCCCAAACCTTCGTGCGGAAGCTGGTCTACCGCGTCACGATCGGGGCCGATGGTCGGCTTGTGAGCTATGAGCCTGCCGATGACATGGAGCGCGAACAGTTGAATAAAACCCCGCTGCCCTACCTTAAGGCGGAATCGAGCCCTGCTCTCGCCAACATTGATTTTGTCGTGCAGTTTAAATCCTCCTACGCCTTTCAGATTAATGATCCCTAGGCCATGATTCGGGAATGCTGAAGCGGAGACAGGGAGAGCCGATCGTATCACTGCATCTAGAAGCGTAACGAAGTCGCAACATAGCGCAGTAAAACAGCACGAAGTTCAAGCCAAGATGCAATTCTATAGAGACCCATAACAATCGTATTTACTTTCGCGCACGATCGCCGTTGCGCTCAAGCTTCATGACTCAGAAAACCGTTATCATCACCGGCACAACCTCGGGCGTCGGTCTCTACGCGGCCAAGTCCTTGGCCGATCGCGGCAACTGGCATGTCATCATGGCCTGCCGCGACCTCGACAAAATGCGTACCGTTGCGAAAGAAGTCGGCATTCGTGAAGAGAACACCACCACGATGCACCTCGATCTGGCCGACTTCGATAGCGTTCGCAAATTCGTCGATGACTTTCGCGCCACCGGTCGTAGCCTGGAGTCCCTCGTCTGCAATGCTGCGGTTTACCTGCCGCTCGAAAAGGAGCCGGTTCGCAATAAAGACGGCTACGAGATTTGCGTTGCAACCAATCACCTCGGTCATTTCCTGCTGTGCAATCTACTGCTCGAGGATCTCAAGCAGTCGATCGCGGCGGATAAACGCCTGGTGATTTTGGGCACGGTGACGGCTAACCCGAAAGAACTCGGCGGCAAAATTCCCATCCCGGCGCCGCCGGATCTGGGAACGCTCCAAGGGTTTGAGGCCGGTTTCAAGCCACCGATCGCCATGATCGACGGCAAACCCTTTAAGGCCGGAAAAGCCTACAAAGATAGCAAGCTGTGCAATATGCTGACCATGCGGGAGCTACACCGTCGCTATCACGAATCGACCGGCATTACGTTCAATGCCCTCTATCCCGGCTGTGTCGCGGAAACCGGCCTGTTCCGCAATCATTACGGCGCATTCCGTACAATTTTTCCCTGGTTCCAGAAGAATCTGACCGGTGGCTACGTCACGGAAGAGCTGGCCGGTACGCGGGTGGCGGATGTGGTGGATCTGCCGGAATACAAGGTCTCCGGCGTCTACTGGAGTTGGGGGAATCGTCAAAAAGATGGACGAGAAGCCTTCCTTCAGGAAATTTCCGACGAGGCGAGCAATACGTTTAAAGCAGAGCGGGTTTGGGAATTGAGCGAAAAACTGGTGGGAATTCGTGCCACGGCCACCGCGTAATTTGCGCTGAACGTGAATGTTGGAGTTCTGACGGGTTTCGCCTATCCATCCCTTAGCTAAATGCCGTTTTCTAACCACTGTGATGTCGCTGCGCGATCGTCACAGTGGTTATATTTGTTGTAGGGGTACAACCAAGTGTGGGCTCAGAGGCCGTCTGGTTTCGCTCAACGTTCGCAAGCGAGAAGCCTGTACAACGGATGTACTATTGATAGCGGGTAGTGTCAATGTGATACCGAATAGAAGTGGGGGGAAGCGATAGGATGTACACAGACAAGGTTTCGATCGAGCAGACTTCTATCGGTTGCCCTGGAATGTTCAGCGAGAGCCTCGATGAACGTCTCGCGGGGGTGTCTAGTTGGCGATCGTCAGGGTTACCTTGATCGCGTCGTTGTTGTCTTTGTGACCTTGCTCGACAGGTTCGACCTGCTGGCCGGTATGACGAGCGTTCCACCTTTCCCAATGCCGCCCGATAATGCTTTGGTGACTAATCGAAATCAGCCCAAAATAAGCCGTTTTCTACGAGAAACACGGGAGGGAGCCTGGTCTGTTACGGTCGATGGGACGATCGTCCTGTATCTCAACCCTGCGATGGAGCAGTTGCTTGGGCGACCGTCCCATCTCTTTGATGCCCATGCGGATTTGTGGCTGACCACGGTACGCGAGCGGGAGCGCGAGCGGGTTAAACAGTGGCTGTTTGAAGTGGTGGAAGCCGCTGGGCAAACCTGCGAATTGGAGTACACGATCGAGCTGCCGGATGGATCGGATCGAAGCTTGCGATCGCGGGCGTGGTTGTCCGCGTCTGAGACGGGCGATCAATGGATTGAAGGCTTAAGTGCAGAGGGGAGCGACGACGGCGAATCGGGCAACACTCGCTTTGAACGGCTCACGGCGAATCTTCCCGGTGTGGTCTATCGCTACATCCTGCGAGCCGACGGCTCCGATTGTTTTACCTATCTCAGTTCGGGCTGTTACGACCTGTGTGGCATCCCGGCGGACGTGGTGCGGCGGGATGCCCGTGTGATTTGGCAACTGGTTCACCCCAAGGACTTGGAACCCCTCGAACTGTCGGTGTTGCAATCGGCCCAAACCTTAAATCAGTGGACCTACGAATGGCGCATCAATCTGGGGAGCCGAGTGCGCTGGATTGCGGGGGTGGCCCAGCCAGAGCGTCAGGCCAATGGTGACATTACCTGGGATGGGATTTTTCTCGATATCACACCCCGGAAACAAGCCGAAATCGTCCTGCAACAAACCTCGATCGACGCCGAGCGATCGCATCGCCTCCTCTCCAGTGTGATCGATTCGTCCCCCGACTGTATCTTTGCCAAAGACGAACATTTTCGCTATATCTTCGCCAACCAAAGCACCTCGAAACTCTTCGGGCTTTCGGTGTCAGAACTCCTCGGAAAAACAGACCTTGAGATTGGCCTATCGGAGGATTTTATCTTTGGTAACCCAGAGCTCGGCACACAGGGGTTGCGGGGAGATGATGAACTGGTGTTACAAGGGCGAGCCATCTCGAACCCCAGCGAGGTGATGACCGATGTGAACGGCAATTTGCGGGTGTTCGATACGCGAAAAATGCCCTTACGCAATGAGCAAAGCAGCGTCTACGGAATTTTGACCTGTGCGCGGGACATGACCGAACGTCACCACGCGGACGCACAAGTGCGCGAAATGACGCGCCGTTTGCAAGAAGCGCAACATCTGGCTCAGTTTGCGAATTGGGAATATTTACCGCGCAGTGAGGAGATGATCTGGTCTCCGGAGCATTTCCGGATTTTTGGTCTGGCGCCGGAGGGACAAACGCCGACGTTCTCCGAAATTTTGCAGTTGATTCATGTCAAGGATCGACAACGTTGGCGGCAGGCATTTGAGCGGGCCTTGGAGTTTGGCACGTCGATCGATCTCGATTACAGCATTGTGCGTCCCTCCGGGGAGTTGCGCTACGTCAGCGGTAAGGGTCAGGTCGAATTCGATCGCGATGGTCATGTGGTGCGGCTGTTTGGCACGGTCTTGGATATGACCGATCGCGTGCGGGCCGAAGCCGATCGCGATCGCTTTTTTTCGATGTCGCTTGATCCCTTGGGGATTCTCGATTTTGATGGCAAATTTAAGCGCTGTAACCCGGCCTGGGAAGACCGACTGGGCTACAGCGAAAGCGAAATGGTGGGCCGAGCCATTGGGGATTTTCTCTCGTCCGGCGATCGGCAAGCCTCGATCCATGTTCTGGCGCAGCTCCGCAACGGTGAGCCGATCGTGGGGTGGGAAACCCGCTGTCAAACCAAATCCGGTGAATATCGCTGGTTTTCCTGGAATGCGGCGCCGATCGTGGCGGAAAAAACAATTTACGCCATTGCTCGCGATATTAGTGAACGCAAAGCCGCAGAGGTCACCCTCCGACAATCTGAACAAAAATATCGCCTACTCGCCCAACAGGAAGAGCTGATCAACCGTATCGCCCAACAGATTCGGAACTCGCTCGACCTCGACACCATTTTGCAAACGGCGGTCACGGCGGTAC
Source organism: Oscillatoriales cyanobacterium (assembly GCA_004293855.1). GTDB lineage: Bacteria > Cyanobacteriota > Cyanobacteriia > Cyanobacteriales > Geitlerinemataceae > RDYZ01. The sequence goes on from RDYZ01000213.1 coordinate 10,379, forward strand.
GGGAGTTGCTGCAAGCCGATCGTTGTCATTTCTTTTGGTACATCCCGCCCGAGGTCAAGCCCCTGGGTAGCCTAAGCAACACCACCGCTCACCCAACGGAGGATTTAGATCCGGCTCGTGAAGACCATTCCACCGCTCACCCCGAGCCGCCCCCCACACCCTACGGCTATTTTGAACTCATCGCCGAGGCCAAACAGGCGGCGGCAAGTAGCCGTTTGGGTCGCTATCCGATCGACGAGACCACAAAACCCCTAGCGGATTATGTCCTCAATCTCAAGGGTTTACGGATTGATAATCTGGATACCTTTGACGAAAATCGGGAACTGCGCCGCCTGCTCGAAACCCTGGGTCACCGTTCCATCCTGTTACTTCCCTTTAAAACCGAAGGGGGGGAAATTGGTACTCTATCCTGTACGAACGATACGGAAGCTCACCATTGGGAAGCCCGCGATCTGGCGATTTTAAGTGCGGTGTGCGATCGCCTGTCGATCGCCATCTCCCAAGCGGCGCTCTACCAAAAATCTCGCGATGCCGAACGCCACGCCCTGGCCCGGAGTGAAGAACTCACCGAAGCCCTACGCAAACTGCAAGCCGCCCAAAGTCAGCTTGTCCAAGCGGAAAAAATGTCGAGTCTTGGTCAACTGGTGGCCGGAGTGGCTCACGAAATCAACAATCCCACCAGTTTTATTTACGGCAACATCACCCACGCGGCCCAATACACCAAGGATCTGTGTAAACTGATCGCACTCTACGAACAGCACTACCCCGATCCCGTCGAAGCGATCGCCGTCTGTCGGGATGAAATCGAGCTGGATTATCTGATCGAAGACTTGCCCCAATTGCTGCACTCGATGGAGATTGGCGCCGAGCGTATCGCTGACATTGTGAAATCCCTCCGCACCTTTTCACGCTTGGATGAGTCCGCCCGTAAACGGGTCGATCTCCATGCCAACATTGACGCAACGCTCACCATTCTCCAAAGCCGCCTACGGGCAACGGCGGATCGTCCAGGTATTACGATCGTGCGTCAGTACGGCGAGCTGCCACCGATCAATTGCTACATTGGCCCGCTGAACCAGGTGTTTATGAACCTGATCGCCAATGCGATCGACGCGATCGACACCCAACTGAGTCATTGTCTCAGCCTCGGACAAACCGACGCCGTGGGTCAGATCGAGATCGCCACCCGGATCGATGCGGATTGCGTCACGATCGCCATCACCGATAACGGAGGGGGCATCCCCGACCAGGTTCGCGAGCGCATCTTTGACCCGTTCTACACCACCAAACAAATCGGCAAAGGTACCGGGCTCGGCCTCTCGATTTGCTATCAAATCATTGTCGATCGGCACAAGGGTCAGCTCTCCTGCGACTCAACCCCTGGCCTTGGCACCACCTTCACCATCCGCTTTCCGCTGCATCCCCTCTAGAGCTGCCGGATTGCAGCCCCGTCGTCCACGCACCGTCACCCCCCGTCACTTCACCTCGTGATCTTTTGTGATCCGTCGTGATCCCTCCTAATCGTCATGGACTCAGAACGCCGATCGCTTTACCTCTATCTCCTGCCCGTTTTCGGCTTCTTTCCAGCGTGGTGGACGCTCTATCGTTATCGCCGCACCACCGCAGCCCGATCGGTTGCCGAACTGAATGCCAGCCGTCTCAGTGTCACCCTTGGGCTGCTGTGGCTCGCGGGTCACCTCCTCACCGAATTCAGCGCCAATCATACGGAATCACACCATCTGTCTCTGTTAATTTTTAGTAGCCTCTGGACCAGTGGGTACATTCTGATCGAGCTGGGCCTAATGGTGCGCGTGTGGCAAGGGCGATCGCTGCGCCTTCCTGGACTCGACCATCTGAGCCGTAAACTTCCCTAGGAGTTCACCGGCTCCAAAAGTAGACCCGGTCAAATCCGCAGAATCTACCAAGATCGGCTATATTTGCGCTTGACGTAAATCGATACAATACAAAACAAAAATTCGTTAGGTCATTATCCTCAAATCGCCCAGAAGCTTGACTGTCCTCTGCTCTGAGCCTGTCTCCCGATCGACTCTTTCCCCTTCAGGGCGACCCCATGCGACGATCGCATTCCCCAAGAATAGGGGTGACCCTCTTCTCGATCGCTCCCCGTAGGTAAGTTTGCACCCTCCAAACTTCAGCCCCCATTTTTTCCAATCTCACGATTCCATCGACCAGCGAGCCCCCACCGTGCCAACATCGAAGCGAGCCAAACCGACAACCTCAACACCAACTCAGCCCGTCCGCCCACCGCGTCAGCCCTCCCCCAAACGGAGACATTTACCGGCCTGGTTGGGTCTGAGCCTGGGGTTAACCGGTGTGGCGCTCCTCTCGGCAACCGCTGGCGCCCTGCTCGCCATGTCCCTGTCTAGTGCCTCACTCCTCCAGTCACGGCTCGCCCCGGAAGACAGTGGCACGTTCGATCAGTCGGCGATCGCTAACGGTGGCATGAGTTTGCCCCGGTTGACCCGACCGGTTAATGTCCTAGTCATTGGGTCTAAGGTTTTGCGCTCAGAGCTGGGCGGTGACCTCGAAGCCTCGGGCTACGACCCGATGGTCAATTCCCTGGATGGGTTATCGGATAGCATGTTGCTCGTCCGCTTTGAACCCGATTCTGGCAAGGTCAAAGTTCTGTCTATTCCTCGTGATACGGCCACCTTTGTCGAGGGACTGGGCGAAACGAAGATTAACGAAGCGAATAATATCGGTGGCCCCGGTTTGGCGGCGCGTACGGTCAGTCGGTTGCTTGATGGTGTCGGGATCGATCGCTACGTTCGGGTCAATCTAATGGCCGTTGAAGCGATGGTTGATGCCCTGGGAGGCGTCGAGGTCTACGTTCCTAAGGATATGAAGTACACCGACCATACCCAACATCTCTACATTGATCTGAAGGAAGGTCAGCAACGTTTGAATGGTAAGCAGGCCATTCAGTTTATGCGTTTTCGCTACGACGATCTGGGGGATATTGGTCGGATTCAACGGCAACAAATGCTGCTGCGATCGCTGATCGAACAGTCGATCGGACCCATGACCCTGGTTCGCTTACCCAAAATCCTATCGGTCGTCCAAGACTATCTCGACACCAACCTCAGCATCGAAGAACTCGTCGCCCTGCTCAATTTCACCAAAGATATTGGCCAGGATGACGCGCAAATGTTGATGCTACCCGGTACCTTCAATACTCCCGCCACACCAGTCTCGCCGAGCTATTGGCTGCCGGACTACGATCGCATCGACACCATGGTCGCCGAACACTTTGGACGAGGCCAACAAAATCGTGACGCTTGGATGGCCGATCCGAGCTATGCCAATGTGGCGATTCAAGACAGTACGGGCGACCCAGGAGCGGTGCAAGCCTTCATCGGTAAGCTGATCGATGCGGGATATCGCAACGTCTACGATGATTACCCCTGGAACAAGCCCCTCGCCGTGACCCAAATCATTGCCCAAAATGGCGATATTCAGATGGCCGAAAACCTGCGGCAAAAACTGGGGTTTGGCGAAATTCTGGTCGAAAGTACAGGTGTCATCGAGTCGGATATTACCATTCGCCTCGGCAAAGACTGGCTCCAACGCCAACAGCAAAACACCAAGCCGGACGCTGGCGCAATTTAGATCGATCCACCCCGCCACTGGCAATTTGGGGGGCAATCTGGGGCAATCTTGAGGATGCTTAAACGCCAAGATTGCCCCTAGTTGCGATCGGTCAGGCTGGGTTAGGTCGCGCGAATAAATTGGTGGATCGTACAGGTCACAACGCCCAAAATACGCAAATCCGTTTCTTCGGTCACAATAATGGCCGGATAGTTGGCATTTTCGGGCTGTAACCAAAGATTGTCCGAGGTTTGGCGGAGTCGTTTGACGGTTAGCTCGCTGTTAATCACAGCAATCACGATATCGTTATCACTGGCTTCGATCGAAGTGTCCACCAGCATGACATCACCATCTTGAATTCCCGCCTCGATCATCGAGTCACCGTTAGCCCGCACACAAAAACTCCGACTGGGATCGCGGGTTAAAGCGGAGTTTAAATCCAATTTTTCCTCGATCGCCTCATCGACCGAAGCAGGCAAACCCGCCGCCACACTATGGGAATACAGCGGAATTAATTGAGCTGATGACGATCGCAATAACTCAACGTTGGACTGAGGAGAACTGGCCTGCAAGGTTTGCAAAATGGTGTCAAGATCCGCCGATCCCGAACCCTCAACGCCTTGAGACCAATCCGTTTTCCAGCTTTTTAGGACCGACTCGAGTCGATCGGCTAAACTTTGTGGAACACGCATCGCCTTCGTCGGTTCACCGTATTTTCCAGACCCCTTTGGACGTCCGGCTCCGATCCGCTTTCCTCCTCGTCCCATAATGTTCCCCTTCAAGATATTGCTATTATTTAGTACGCTATTCAAATTTTAATTGAAGTTCGGCCTGAAGCTTGGGACATTACGAAAATTATTGATTGCGATCGGCACTCGTGAATCGTGGCCATCGATTCCGTGCTGGTCAATGTTGGTCAGCGTCGGTCCGCCTCAGGCCCTGGTACTCAGCAAAACCTTGTCGAAATTAAGACAACGTGTGGTTACAATTCACTGTTCCATTTGCAATCAGCGCGTTTAATAACGATAAAGCCGCCAATTCAATATCATCGATCTCATTACTCGGCCTCTGCTCGAGTTCCGCTGCAATGCGAGCTTCCTGTTCCGGGAGAAGACAACGATTTTTGATGACAGTGCGGATTAAATGAGTCAGTGGCATAATGATTACTGCGATCGAGGGGTCAACAGGTAAGCGAATCGTGCTACATCAGTTGGGTTCTAACTACAGAGTCTCAACGTCAGATTACGTTGCTGAATGAAGCAGAACGGGTGGAGCGAGGTGTTACCAAAAACACCGATCGCAGCCGTGGGCTCGCAACGATCGCTAGGGCTAGGTTTCGGGGCTGTTATCCATTCATGGTCTAACGCAGACCTTGCTAGGGTTTAGATCTCGTGTTGTCTGGGGTTGGGTATTCAATCGCTGATTTGATCGGGCTTTGACGATTGACTGGGGATGTCCCCTAAGGAGAGGGAGAGACCTCAGATTGCAGTACCTCTCGTTAACAGACACCGATACAGGGCTCGGCTCACCCCCTCAATTCCTGGTTCCTTCGGTACGATAGGCTAACTTGGTTAACGTCGTGTTATTGCTATTTCGTGCTGTGGGTCATCAAGATCTACGGTTTTAGAATCAAGCCAATTCCGGTAGGAGTGACGCGCTTGTCTAGCGGGTGGAACATGGCATCTCCAGCAAATGTTTTGGATGCAGCGGTGGGACTCAAGTAGATTATGGTGTAGGGGGAGCATCTGCATCGCTCACTATGAACAAACCTGTGTGTTCTTCCACGGTACTGACGAGTTATTACATAGATCTTGCCAGAATTTTCCTGAATCTGCATGGTACGGTTGTGCCTAGGCGGATGCATTGACCGTTTTTTTTCGTAGACCTTGCTAAGATTGCGGCATATTCTATGTCACGGTTGTACGCTCATCGATCGCCAGCATATTTTCAGGTGGGTGGCAGTTTGTCCCCAACGGCGCAGAGTTATGTGAGCCGTTGGGCGGATCGCGATCTGGCAGCGGCGATCGTGGCCGGTGAGTTTTGCTACATTTTTGATGCACCGCAAACGGGCAAAACGAGTTTGCAACAGCGGGTGGCGCAACAGTTGCGGGAGGAGCAGGGTTACCGGTGTATGTTCCTCGATCTAACCCGTTTGCGAGGACGCGAGATCGATCGCCAGCAGTGGTACATGGGGATCGCACGGTTACTATTGCGGGGGTTAGACCTGGATTTAGATTTTCGCGCCTGGATTGAGGAGCGATCGTTTTTACCACCGGTACAGTATCCCTGTGAGCTGCTCGAGGACGTGGCGCTACGGCAAATCGAGCAGCCGATCGTCATTTTCATTGACGATATTGAAGTAGTCCTCGATCTGATGTTTCGGGTGGATGATTTCTTTGCACTGTTGCGTAGTTATCAACGGCATCCCCAACTTCGCTTTGTGGTGGCGGGATGTACCACAGCGATCGAGCTGGTGCGTGATTTACGCTGCACACCGTTCGAGACGGGCAAGGCCATTCGTTTGGCACGGTTTCAGATGAAACGCCGATCGCTAGATCCGACCGCCTCGATGGATCTCGCCCCCTTGATCAATGGCCTCTGGGACAGTGTGTACGACCCGTATGAAACCCTGTCGATTGTCTTGAATTGGACCGGGGGGCAGCCGTTTTTAACCCAATGGTTGTGTCAACTAATCGTGGAGCGGGCGGCGGCGGATTCACGCTGGCCACCACCCACGGTTCCCCAAATTTGGGTGGCGCATTTGGTGCAGTCGCAGCTTGTTACGGATTGGGAAACGCACGATCGGGCGCATCATCTCGGGGGCATTCGCGATCGGCTGCTTCAGCATGAGAACGCCCTCGAGATCCTGAAACTCTACAGCCAAGTGCTGCAAACGGGACGGATCGCCATGTCGGATGATCTGTTGGCCTCGATCGGCCGATCGTCCGGGATTGCGAGTAGCCGCACCCTGTCCATTTCCCCCGTCACGGCCCTGTGTTTGATGGGGTTGACCTTCCAGCAGGATCAGGAGCTAAAAATCTGTAACCGGATTTATAGCCGTGTGTTTGATGTGCGCTGGCTACAACGGGCGATCGTCAGCGTGCAACCCGATTGCATTCAGGTAATCAATCGCCAGGAACAGCGATTGTTAGAGCTGTTACAGGTGATGGAAAACAAGCCCTTTGATGAGGTGTTACACGAGATCCTCAGCCCTGTGGCGTTAAAGCTGATGGAAACGCTGCACGTGGATCGGGTGACGTTATTTATTATGGACGCCCACCAATCGGAAATTTGGTCGATCGTGGCCCGTGGGCGAGGGGTGAGCAAACCCGAGGTGAATATTTCTGGGGATCGAGACGATATGGTCGGGCAATTGCGCGATCAGTTGCACACACCGTTTTACTACAACAGCTTTGAGGAGCCGATCGAATACAGCCAAGGCGCGGAGGCGGGCGAAAATCCACTGGCGATCGAAGGGGCTCCGGGGCGTTACTTTAACTACAGCATTTTGGTTCTGCCGCTGATTGATGCTAACCATCGTGTGGTGGGGGTGATTCGGTTGGCGAACCGGCTACGCACCGCCCATGATCCAAGTTTGCCGTTGCGAGAACGCATCGATCCGGCGGGGTTTAGTGCCAGCGAGGAAATGGAATGTTATGAGTATGCTCCGGCGCTGTGTCGTTTGGTCGATCGGGTTTACAGTAGCTATCGCCTGACCCAACGGCTCCGGGCTTCGGAAGCCCTGGCTCAGGCGACCCGATCGCTGTCCCACAGCCGCCTTGATGCCGATGAAATTGTGATGCGTGTGATGGCAGCGGCTAAAACCCTGATGAATGCCGATCGGACAACCCTGTGGATTTTGGACGAAACCAAACAGCGGTTGTGGACCAAGATTCCGCGCGAGGATGGAACCCCCCTCGAACTGACGCTCAATATTGGGGAAGGCTATGCCGGACAGGTCGCACAAACCGGGCAAAGCATTTCCATTCCCTTTGATCTCTACGATCGCAGCGGCTCGGAAATCGCCAAACAGACCGATCGGCAAACGGGGTATCGCACCTGTAGTTTGCTCTGTATGCCCGTTCGCAATCCAGACGGCGAGACGATCGCCGTCACCCAACTGATTAACCGACGGAAGACCGGCGACTTTCCCGCCTACGATCCCACCCGCTGGCCGGAAGCCCCCGAGGTGTTTCGTGCGAGCTTCGATGCTCAAAGCGAAAACTACATGCGAATTTTTAACGATCAGGTGGGGGTTGCGCTGCAAAATGCCCAACAGTATGCCGACGCCAAGCAGAGAGCCGCGCTGCATTCGGACAGTGTCGTGGGCGAAACCCTCGCGATGCTCGATCGCCTCATGGATAGCCAGGGGTTTGATGAAGTGCTGGACACCACCCTGCGATCCATTGCCTTTCGCATTGGGCGAACGCTCAACGCCGATCGCACCAGTATTTTTATGTTGGATGAAGAGCGGCAGGAGTTTTGGTCGATTTTGGCAGAATCCAATGGATTTCTGGACGGCAATGGGTTCGAGTCGATCAATTCCACCGATTCCACCGATTCCGGCGATTCCTCAAGCCCCCTACAATCCAGCTCTCGCTTAGAAATCCGCACCCCGTTAAATCGCGGTATCGTCGGCGAAGCTGCCGCCACGCGACGGGTGATCTCCATCCCGTTTGATTTTTATGACGATCCTCGATCGGTCATTGCCCGCCAGGAGGATCGCCGCAACCACTACCGCACCGCCACGGTACTCGCGATCCCACTCCTGGATCGCAACGGTGAGCTGATCGCCGTGGTTCAGTTTCTCAATAAACTGCGATCGGACATCTCCGCCGCCGCTCCCTTGATGGAACGGCTCGATCGCCAAGGGTTTACCCGCCTCGATATCGATCGCTTTGAACGTGACGCCCCGATGATGCGAGCCATCCTCGAAAGCTTTCGCAGCTACCACAAAGTTCATCCTGATAACTACGCCGCCGCCGCCCTGCTGGACGCAACCCGTCGGGTGAGCTTGGCTCCCACCGCAGCCACCGAAGCCACCGACCAGGCGAGTGAATCGAACCGTTCCGACGATGCCGATCAGCAATTTAACGCCCTACTCGTCCGGATTATGGGCGCGGCCAAAACCCTGATGAACGCCGATCGGAGTACCCTATGGCTGCTCGATACCGAGCGACAACAACTGTGGACGAAAGTCCAATTTTCCGATGGGACCCGCCGCGAATTGCGGATTCCGATCGGTGCTGGGTACGCCGGTCGGGTCGCCACCACCGGGGAACCGTTAATCATTCCCTTTGACCTGTACGATGATCCCGGTTCCGAAACCGCACGCCGCACCGATCGCCAAACCGGTTACCGCACCTGTAGCCTCCTCTGCGCTCCGGTTTATAGCCCAGACGGCGATCTCCTCGGGGTGACGCAACTGGTGAACAAACTCAAACCCAACAGCCCCAAACAACTGTTAACCTACGAGCTTCCCGTTCCCGATGGCTTTCGGACGAGCTTTGATGAGAGTGATTTACGCCTGATCGATATCTTTAATAACCAGGCTGGAGCCGCCCTGCAAAACTCCGCGCTCATCCATGCGTTTAAACGACAGGAGCAATCCCTGCGTGATACGATAAGCCCAAATTTTTCCACGAATAGTAGCGAGTCCTCGGGCGTTTAAAGCGGATCGGCGCAGGGTTACGCGAGTTAACTCCTAGATTGCCCCTCACCGAATAACATCCGACGGCAACCTGCATCTTTGTTTCGTATCTATCTCGGGGTGCACCATGAAGCCGATCGACGAACCTTTACCGTGGCGCGTCAGTACAAACGCCTCTTATGTACCACTCGAATACGAGGGACAGGTCATCGGCTACTGCGAGCTAGACTATGCGGACGAACTCGCCACCACCATGAACGAGCAAGCCACACTCCACAAAGCCCTACGAATGGCCTGTCGTGATTTGCTCAAGCGCATGAACAAAGATGTGAACCGTGCCTCAGAACTGGCCGATCGCTACGTCAAACAGGCCAAGCGTCCCACCTCCGGGCCCCGTGCCTTAGCCTTTATGTTGGCAGAACGTCAGCGGGAGCTCGGTCTCAGCCCCCAGGAATTTTTTAAGTTCTGCGATACGTTCAAAATCTCTGAGCAGGATATTGCCCACATGGCCGATGGTCACGCCGTGGCGTCCCACAATATTGCACCGATTTCGCGGGTGTTAGGGATTACCCCGACGGAGGTGGAAGCGGTTTTAGGTCAATCGAGCTAACGGGTCCGATCGCCCGCGTCATCCCACCCGTCTACCGACCCCGAGGCATCAGCCCCTAGTCCCCGAGGTCAGAGTCTCTCACCGGTTCTGCCGTAGTCGGCTCCTGGTTAAAGAAGGATTGCCGGTCCACATTTCCCATCGAGGAACGTGCTACAAGAAAAATAAACAATGAAGATCGCTCGGTTTCCCTGGGGGATGGGAGTGGATCTCATTGCGCTCCAGTGTCCAGTTTTCTTACCACACCCTTCCCTGTGCAATCTTCCGTTCTGATTGTCGAACCTGATACCACCCTGGCTCAGGTCATCTCGCGAGATTTGAAAGAGGCGGGTTACGAACCGTCGATCGTCGCAACGGCCAACCATGCAGTTGATCGGGTGAGCGAGGAGATGCCGGGTTTAGTGGTGATCGATCGGCGTTTGCCCGAGGAAAGCGGGTTGCATCTGTGCCGCACCTTACGCCACCGCTATCGTCAATTGCCCGTGTTGATGCTCTCGATCGCCGATACCCTAGACGATCGCATTGCCTGCCTCGACTGCGGTGCGGATGACTACGTGATGCAGCCGTACCGGAGTAATGATTTTCTCAAAATGGTCGAGTTTTACCTCAAGATCGATCGGCAAGGGACACAACAGCTTCGCTTCGCCGATCTGGTGCTTGATTTAGCCAACCGTCAAGCCCAGCGGGGCAATCAAACGATCGAGCTGACCATGAAAGAGTTTGAACTCTTGAAATTTTTAATGCAACACCCACGCGAAGTCATGCCGCGCGAGCAAATTCTTGAAAATGTGTGGGGCTATGAGTTTATGGGCGAATCGAACGTCATTGAGGTGTACATCCGCTACCTACGGCTCAAGCTAGAAGAGGGTGACGCCAAACGCTTGATTCAAACCGTGCGCGGTGTAGGCTACGTTTTGCGGGATGCCTGATCACCGCCCTCACCTTCAACCACCGGCAAACGTGGGGCGTTAAGCTTGCCTCCCTCCTCCTCCTGTGTGTGGCCCGCAAAAACAACTATCATGTTTCGTAACTCGGGATCACTGTGGCGAAAAGCTTCAGGATACAATACGCCCAATAGCGTCACTATCGTTCGCCCCTACGGGTTGTCGCTGTCTGCGTTATCCGTAACCGCGCCTCGAGACTCTGCGCTGCTGCCCTGCGAACATCCTGTCTGTCGATCTCGTGAGACCCTAGCGCCATGTCTGAACATCACTACGCCCAACCGATTCCCGCCATTGAACTCGCACCCCTTGATGATCCGGAATTAGAGCGCCGTTGGTTACAGCAGGCGTTGCAAAACTGGCTTGATAGTGAATATTTGCCCGAAGCGATTAATGGGCAGATAGCCGATCGCGCCACGAGTATCTACCTACGGCAACGGCTCGAAGGGGAAAATGATCTCGGATCGCTGGTGGTGGCGATCGTCACGGAAATGCAGGCGTTTGATTTTTCCAAAAGTTTTTACGGTGAATTTGCGATCGCCAATGCCGTCAGTGATTTACTGACGGAACGCCTGAAGTTGGATCGGTGTTGCGGCGGCTAGTGTTTGGCCCGTGACCCCAGCCCTGCGGCTTAGGGGTTTTCATTTTCCGGCTGTTCCGCTGCCGGAGGGGTTGCGGACGGGGGCGAGGCGGTGGACGTTGGGTCGTCCGCGCTAGGCGGTGTTTCCGGTGAGGTCGCGGCGGCAGTGGTGGAGCGATCGGTGGTGGACGGTGGTGGATTAAACCGGGCTTGCAGACGTAACAGGCTCAAGGACTGCACCAATTTCAGCGGCAGCAAAGACACACCTTCGAGGCGAGACTGAACCCAGCCATCGCCCCAATACCATTCGTGAAAGCCATCGATACTTTCGGCGAGTAGCGATCGTAGGTGGGTGGGTTCCGCTGTGGTGATCTGGTGACGCAGGACGATCGGGCCGAAGTGACTGGTAAATTGTGCGCCTGCGACGAGTTTGTCCGGTGCACCCGAAAACTGTTGCGGCCACAGCCAAGTTTGAAGTTGATCTGGGTAGAGCAGGCTGTGGGCAATTTCATCGCGAGTGGCGGCAATTTCGATCCGAAGCTGACTTTGTTGAAAATTACCGAACATGGTGCAAGGTCGTGGGTTGAAGGAAACGGGCAGACGATCGTCAGCGCTGGACACATTATGACGAAATTACGTCGTTTCCGACACGCTAAGATCGGGATCGTTCTATTGTTGGTGGGATCATGGCACATGGAATCGAAGCGCAGGAATTGGCGACCTATCGCCAGTTATTGGCGGATTATGATCCGGGGCTGACGGCGATCGCAGCGCTCGATCGCAGCGGCGGCGACTGGGCGGTGAGCGTGGAGGATCTGTGGTCGGCGTCGAATGCTCCGGCCAGTTTTGGGCGCGGTCGCAAGCTTTGGGACACGCTGCTCCAGGTGTTGCGACAGGAGTTGTGCGGTAATGAGGGCATCCGGGCACAGTTCCAGGAATACAGCAAAAATCCGAGTAGTGCGCCACTGTTGACGGGGTTAATCGTCACGGTGACCACCACGGCGGGCTTACCGATCGACCCGGCGATCGCGACGATCGTGGTGCTGTATCTGGTCAAAATTGGGCTGAATGTATTTTGCGAATACACCGAGCCCTCAACCTAACGCTGAACCTCAAATGAGCGTTGAGTGGAGTCGAAACGCGATCGTCGGTTCCTAGGGTTCTGACTTCAGGGGTGGCGGCTATGTTCTGCCCCTCCGTCATTTTGCTATCGTTGACGCACTGATCCTTCCCGTCGATTGCCACTATGCCCAGCCTCCGCATTCGTGAACTTGCAGCGACTGACACCGGATTTAACGCCGAACTGACGATCGAGACCGATCGCCGCACCACCTACCCGATCGCAATTCGTAACCCGTTCGACCCCAAAACCGAGCAGGAATTGGAATGGTATTTCGAGGGCTGGCTCGCCTGTCCCGATTTGGATCAAGTCCAGGCGGCACGGGCGGCGGCGAGCGTGGAGACCTACGGGCGGGATTTGTTCGAGCAGGTGTTTGGCGATCGCAAAGCCTACGCAGACTACGAAAATTTGCGCCGATCGCTGAAGCTAGCCGATGGTTCCGTCCCGATCGAGATTGAGGGATCGCCGGAGTTTCAAGCGTTGCACTGGGAAGCGTTGCGCGATGAGGATTTGCCAGAACCGCTTGCGGCGATCGCGACGATGGTACGGGTCAACCCGCAACGGCGGGCGGGAAATCCGGCGGTGATGTCACCCTCCAGTGTCTTGAATTTGCTAGTCATCACAGCGCGACCGAGTGGCGGGCAGGATGTGGGCTATCGGACGATTTCGCGGCCACTGGTGAAGGCGATCGACGATAACGAGTTGCCGGTCAATGTGGAATTTGTGCGTCCTGGAACCTGGGAAGCGCTCGATCGCCAGCTTCAGGAGCGCGGCGCGGGCTACTACCACGCGATTCACTTCGATTTGCATGGCTCGGTGTTGACCTACGACCAGGCGCGATCGCTGCTTGATGACGAGTCCCGTACGGCGTCGAATCACACATTTAAGCGGGGTTACGGCTTGCAAGATATCAAGCCGTTTAACGGGGCGCAGGGCTTTTTGAGTTTTGAAGCTGACCAAATCGGCACGTCGATCCTAGTGTCGGCGGACGAGGTGGCGACGTTGCTGATGGATAAGGGGATTCCCCTATGTATCCTCAATGCCTGTCAGTCAGCGAAACAGGTGCGGCGCGAGGCGCAGGGCGACAAACCGGCGGAGGAGACGAGCCTCGGGGCGCGGTTGCTGTCGGCGGGGATGCAGGCGATCGTGGCGATGGGCTATTCGGTGACGGTGGACGCGGCGCGGGTGATGATGACGGCGCTATATCGGGCGCTGTTTGCGGGTAAGCCGGTGATGGAGGCGATCCGGTTGGGGCGGCGGGAGCTGTTGCAGAACAAGGAGCGCACGTCGGCCTGGTTTGGCAAGAAGATCGATCTAGAGGATTGGCTGTTGCCGGTGGTGTATCAGGGCGCGACGGTGGATTTGAAGTTGCAGCCGTTGTCACCAGGGGATAAGGCGATGCTGATGCGCGATCGCGCCCGTCGCTATCGCTTTCAAGAGCCGACCTACGGGTTTATCGGGCGGGATACGGATATTTTGTCGATCGAGCGGCGGTTGCTGGCTCCTGACGAAAATGCGCTGTTGCTTCAGGGCATGGGCGGCACGGGCAAAACGACGCTGTTGCGGCATTTGCGCGACTGGTGGCAGCGGACGGGGTTGATCGCGGATTCGTTTTATTTCGGCTACGACGAAAAGGGCTACACGTTGGCGCAAATTTTGTTTGCGATCGGGCAGCGGGTGCTATCCGACGAGGAGTTACGGGAGTTTCAGGCGTGCGACAGCGAAACGCAGCAATTTTGGTTAACGGCGACGCTCCGATCGACCCGTTACGCGCTCGTTCTGGACAATCTGGAGTCGGTGACGGCGGCGGCGCTGTCGATTCCGAATGCGTTACCCGAAGCGGAACGGGAGGCGATCGCGGGTTGGTTGCGGACGTTGCTGGGTGGTAAGACGTTGGTGCTGTTGGGTTCTCGGGGGCGTGAGGCGTGGCTGTCGGCGGTGTATGGCAAAAATCACCTGAGTTTGCAGGGTCTCGATCCGGCGGCGCGGTTGATTTTGGCGGAGCGGATTTTGGATAAGCAGGTGCAGGATGGGCGAAAAATTGCGGCGATTCAGGCGGATGGGGAGTTTAAGAAATTAATGAAGTTGTTGGCGGGGTATCCGTTGGCGATGGAGGTGGTGTTGGGGAATTTGGCGCGGTTGTCGCCGGGTGAGGTGTTGGCGGGGTTGGATGCGGCGGATATGGATTTGGATCGGTCTGATGCGCGGGACAAGACGGAAAGCATTTTGCAGTGTATTGATTTTTCGTTTTGTGGGTTGTCGGAGTCGGCGCGGGAGTTGTTGGTGTGTTTGGCGCTGTTTTCGGGGTTTATTTTCGTCGATGGTTTGAAGAATTTCGCGATGCAGTTGGAGCAGATCCCGGCCTTGGTCGATCGCGTAGGGGCGCATGGCAATGCGCCCGACGATAACGCGGGGGCAACATCCGGCGGGCGCACTGCCGTGACGCCCCTACGGGAACGGTTGGGGTTGGCAGTGCAGGAGGCGATCGCTTGGGGGTTGTTGTCACCAATTTTGCAGGACAACGATCGGCTGTTGTCGATTCAGCCGACGTTGCCGTTTTTCTTGCGATCGAAGCTAGCGGGCTGGGATGAGGCGGCGCGATCGGGGTTACGGGAGGCGTTTAAGCGGCATTATCGCGGTCTTGCCCAAAGCTACTATCAGCTTATTGAGTCAAAAGACAGCCAGGAAAAGCAGCTCGGTATGCAATTCTGCCGCTGGGAATACGAAAATATTTCAACAGCGCTTGATTTTTCTTTGGCACAACAAGAAGAAAGTTTTTTTGAAACCTATGGCTGCTTAAATAGCTACTTAGAAAAATCAGGCGATAAGCTCAAGCAGCTAGAGCTAGCGCAAACAGTTTATGAGGCGTTAAAAGACAAGCTCGATAATCCTCAATCTGAAGAGTTTGCGCTCAAAATCATGGGAGTGCTAGGTCTGGTAGCTGCCGGTTTCCTACAAACTCAACGATATCAAGAATCGCGAGAAGCCTATTTCGTGACTCAATCGCTTGTTCAAGGTCTGACGCAGTTCCCAGAGAACGTAAAACAGCAGCTAATCGCCCGCACCTACCACCAGTTGGGAATCGTCGCCCAGGAGTTGCGAGAGTATGAGGAAGCGCGGCGCAACTACCAACAAGCCCTCCAAATCAAAATCGAGTTCAACGATCGCTACAGCCAAGCCAGCACCTACCACCAGTTGGGAATCGTCGCCCAGAAGTTGCGAGACTATGAGGAAGCGCGGCGCAACTACCAACAAGCCCTCCAAATCTTTATCGAGTTCAA
>RDYZ01000287.1 GCA_004293855.1 Oscillatoriales cyanobacterium
GTTAACCCCTAGGCGCCACGTTTCAGCGCCATTTCAACCTGGTTAAATTCTTGATTCAGGCGCTCTTTGAGCTTGGGCGACAGGGGGCGATTGCCGTAGCTGCTGTAGTGGCTAGCAAGGCCATTGAGGGCGGTGCTCATCGTGGTGAACGACGGCAGGGTCGAAACCGAACTATCGCGACGATAGCGGGCGATAAAGTCGTTGATGTTTGCGCGAGCAGCCGATTGTGCTGCCGCTTTCTCGGGAGTGTTTTCGGGCAGCTCGATCGCTTCGCGCAGGCTGGTCACAAGGGTTAGCGCATCATCACGATAGTTTCCGGAAAGGTTACCGGCAGGTGAACAGGCGGTGAGACCCGAAAGAGCGATGACGGCCACGAGGACGAAGGCCATAACGCGAGAAAAGAACTGTTTCATTGGACTGTTTTTTAGGAAACGCGAACAAACGGGCAAGGGTAAAGCGTGCCGTTCGCGTGATGAACTACACAAATTTTATCTTGAATTCGATCGCCCTCGGGGATCACGGCGATCGTGCGGCTCAATTTTCCGCGATTTTTTCGCAATTTCCCCGATCGGTTTCGCCTTAAAGCGGATTTAGAACGTCAAGATGACGCGGCGAGTCGTCTCTGGATGTATTTGTGACACCACACAAGCCAGGATTGCAAACCGTCAACGGTAGACATCAGCGCAAGCTCAACCAAAAGTTCTAGGAACCGATCAAATACCTGGGATATGCAGGCGATCGCCCAGTACCATTTTTGCCACACCCCCGATCCTCTGTGCCAAAATCAAACCAACCTCGACCGACACACCCCGATCGAACCCAAAACCAATGATCACCACCCCAGTCATTACCCAACATAGCCCCCAGGACTATCGCGATCATGAAGCGATCGCCGAAACCCGCCACGAATACCACAACGGAGAAATTATCGAAATGCCCGGAGGTTCCATTGATCACAACAGCATCACGATCGAGCTATTAGTCATCCTGAGCTTTTTACTGCAAGAAACCGACGGCGACTACAACGTCTATGGCAGTGACCTACGAATTTGGATTCCCGACGTGAATCACGGCGTTTACCCCGATGTCACCGTTGTGAATGGATCGCCCGTACTCAACGGCGATCGCACCGACGAAATCCTGAACCCCACCCTGATCGCCGAAGTCCTGTCACCTTCGACATCGAGCTACGATCGCGGCGATAAATTTGCCGCCTACCGCACCATCCCCAGCTTCCGCGAATACCTGCTCATCGAACAATCCACCCCCCTCGTCGAACACTACTGGAAAACTGACGATAACCGGTGGCATCTCGAAGAAATCCGCGACCTTGAGGCCAGTGTCACCCTGCAACACCTGCCCGCCGCCCTCCCCCTCGCGAAACTCTACCGCCGTGTTTGCTTCACCACCGCATGAGCTTCGCCGCGAAAACCCCAGAAGACCCCGTAAAATCTCCATAAGATATAGATAACAAACATCCGCTGGAGACCAGACCCTTGCCCACCCTCGGCGTCAACATCGACCACATTGCCACCATTCGCCAAGCTCGCCGTACGACCGAGCCCGACCCGATCGCCGGAGCCGTCCTGGCAGAACTCGGCGGCGCGGACGGCATCACCGCGCACCTACGGGAAGATCGCCGCCACATGCAAGATCGCGATCTCTACCTGCTGCGCCAAACCGTCGCCACGCACCTAAATTTGGAGATGGCCGCCACCGATGAAATGGTGGCGATCGCCCTGGATCTCAAACCCGACTACGTCACCCTCGTTCCGGAACGCCGCGAAGAAGTCACCACCGAAGGCGGTCTAGATGTGGCGGGACAACAGGATCGGATGAATGCGATCGTGGACAAACTCCAAAGCGCCAACATTCCCGTCAGTATGTTTATCGACGCCGATAACACCCAGATCGACGCCTCGAAACAAAGCGGCGCCCAATTTATCGAACTCCACACTGGCCAGTACGCCGAGGCCAAAGGCGAGCACGATCGCGCTAAGGAATTGGCGATCCTCGATCAAGGCTGTCAGTATGCCCGATCGCTCGGCTTGCGGGTCAATGCCGGACATGGTCTGACCTACCTGAATGTCTATCCCGTGGCTTGTATCGACGGCATGGAAGAACTCAACATCGGCCATACGATCATTGCGCGAGCGGCGATGGTCGGTCTCGAACGGGCGGTGCGGGACATGAAACTTGCGATGCGGGGTCAGCTTTGAGACAGGGCAAACGCATACTCCCGATACGAAGGGATGGATCGATGAAAGCGATAGGATATTGCGGGCGCATGGCAATGCATCCGACGATCAATCGACACACGATCAAGCTAAACACGTATGCGTTTGCCCTGACGGGATTAATTCATCCATTGACAACGATTGACAATGGATGAATTAATCCTAAGCTAGCCTAGCGTTTCTTGCTGCCCAGCTCATTACCATGCCCTTCACCGTCGCCACCTTTTATAAATTCACCCCCTTTCCCGATCGCGAAGCTAAACGACAGGACTATCAAAACCTCTGCGAAGCGCATAACATTTGCGGCACGATTTTACTCGCCGACGAAGGCATCAACGCCACGATCGCCGGAACTCGTGACGCGATCGATCACATCATCGCCACTCTGCGCCAAGACGATCGCCTCCAGGCTCTCGACGTAAAATTTTCCCAGGCCGCAACCCAGCCCTTTGGTCGGCTCAAGGTCAAACTTAAAGCCGAAATCGTCACCTTCGGTCAGCCCGAGGCGAACCCGACGGAAATTGTGGGTCAGTACGTTAAACCCGCAGATTGGAACGAGTTAATTTCCCAGCCTGACGTGGTGACGATCGACACTCGTAACGATTTTGAGGTGGTGATCGGCTCCTTTAAAGGCGCGGAAAATCCCCACACCGCTAGTTTTCGCGATCTGCCGGAGTTTGTGCAGCAAAATCTTGATCCCAGCCAACACAAGCGTGTCGCCATGTTCTGCACCGGTGGCATCCGTTGCGAAAAAGCCACCTCGTATCTCAAACAGCAAGGGTTTGAGGAGGTGTACCACCTTCAGGGCGGCATTTTGAAATATCTCGAAGACGTTCCCGCTGAGGAAAGCCTGTGGGAAGGGGAGTGTTTTGTGTTTGATGAGCGGGTTTCGGTGAAACAGGGTCTCGAACCGGGGGATTATGAGCTGTGTCAAGCCTGTGGTGCGCCGGTTTCGGAGGCCGATCGCCGATCGCCCCACTACGAAGCGTGGATTTCCTGTCCCCACTGCTACGCATCGTTGACGCCGGAAAAGCGATCGCGCCAGTTAGCCCGTAAACAGCAGGCAGAGGGAGCGAAAGTTGCAACATCGTACAATCAACATAGCTAATGTGTTCTCGTTGCGTAACCCGCCAACATCCAGATGTATAACTACAACCCACAATTCCCGGCCTTTCCGCTATCCCAGATTCCCAAGCCCCGCGTTTCCGTTTCTGCTAACGATAGTAACGATGCCCGCTTCCTCGTTCAGCCCGGTCAGGGATTTGATGGTGTGGTGCGTCTTTCCAGTGACGGAACCTGTACCGGAGCGTTGCTGCAAGACGGTTTGCATATCCTGACGGCGGCTCATTGTTTCGACATTAATGACTCGACCCCCAACCTGAACCCCGACCCCAGCAAACTGTCGATCGTCTTCGATCTGCCTAGCGGTCAGCAAACCGTCGCGGTGGCTCAGATTTTTGTCCATCCCGGCTATACGGCGGGCAATGATGATGACAATGACTTGGCGATCGTTCGTCTTGCCCAATCGGCTCCCAACGAGGCAGAACGCTACGAACTCTACACCACCCCGGACGAAGTCGGCAAAACCTTCACCCGCGTCGGTTACGGAACCAGCGGCACCGGCGCGACGGGAGAAGTAAAAGACGAGGAGGTATCAATCAAGCGTTTTGGCCTCAACATCTACGACGCCCTGGGAGATATCTACACCCAAGTGGCCGCCACGCTGCCGGGTGAACCCCTCAAACCGAACAATAGCCCCGGCCTCCAACTGGGCTACGATTTTGATAATGGCAGCCCGACCAATGATGCGTTCGGGCGCGATTTTGGCCTGAGTAACCTCGGGGTCGATCGCGAAATAGGAACCTCGCGCGGCGACTCCGGTGGCCCTGCATTTATCGATGGCAAAATCGCTGGTGTCGCCTCCTACGGTATCTCCACTGGTGCAGACATCGATTTTGTTAGTGCTGACGCGGCTAAAGACTCGAATAACACCAGTTTTGGCGAATTATTCGCTGATGTCCGGGTTTCCTCGTACCTGGGTTGGATTGGTACAACCTTGGCGCAGTCTCGCAGTGGCAATGACACGATGACCGGTACAACCCGTGCAGATACGTTGTTTGCCAATCAGGGCAATGACACGGTGACCGCATTGGCCGGGAATGATCTGGTGTTAGCGGGTCAGGGGAATGATGGGATTACGGGCGATGACGGTGATGATCAACTGAGTGGAAATAAGGGCAACGATACGATCGAGGGTGGTGCGGGCAATGATTTCGTGGTCGGTGGTCAGGAGGATGACACCATTCGTGGGGGTGCGGGGGATGATTTGCTCTCGGGCGATCGGGGTAGCGATCTGCTGACGGGTGGTGATGGTGTCGATACGTTTCAGTTTTCGGCGCTCAGTGAG
>RDYZ01000288.1 GCA_004293855.1 Oscillatoriales cyanobacterium
CGGGAAAAAATTGCAGCGGCGATCGGCGCAGAGCCCGAGGAGATCATCTTTACCAGCGGAGCCACCGAAGCGAATAACCTGGCGATCAAAGGCTGTGCTGAGGCCAACATGTCGCGCGGTCGGCATATCGTCACAGTTTGTACAGAACATAGCGCTGTACTCGATCCCTGTCGTTATCTCGAATCGCTGGGTTTTGAGGTGACTTATTTAGCTGTTGATCACGAAGGGTTAATCCGTGTCGAAACTCTTGCGGAAAACCTCCGAAATGACACGATTCTGGTGTCGGTGATGGCGGCGAATAATGAAATTGGTGTGCTACAACCGATCGCCGAAATTGGTCAACTTTGCCACGATCGCGGCGTTTATTTTCATACCGATGCCGCGCAAGCGATCGGTAAAATTCCGCTGCATGTACAGCACCAAAATATTGACCTCATGTCCCTCACCGCCCACAAGATCTACGGTGCCAAAGGTATCGGAGCGCTCTACGTGCGGCGGCGTCATCCGCGTGTGGCGATCGCCCCGCAACTGCACGGCGGCGGGCATGAGCGCGGCCTCCGATCGGGAACGCTCTACCCCCCACAGATCATCGGCATGGCGGAAGCGATCACGATCGCGATCGCGGAAATGTCCACCGAAGCCGCACGCCTAACGAAGCTGCGATCGCAGCTCTGGCAGGCGATCGAACCCCTAGGCGGTGTCACCCTGAATGGTCACCCCACCCAGCGTTTGGCAGGTAACCTCAATGTTAGTTTTGCGGGGCTGAATGGCGATCGGCTGTTACGGGCGTTGCAACCCGTGGTGGCGGTGTCGTCGGGGTCGGCCTGCACCTCCGCCCAGGCGACGCCGTCCCATGTGTTACGGGCGATCGGGCGATCGGATACATTCGCGCGTGCTTCGATTCGGTTTGGCTTAGGACGGTTCACCACGATCGAGGAGATCAATACCGTGGCGGCTCATCTGGATCAAACCGTGCCGCACCTGCGTCAGACCACCCGCTAACCGGCGATCGACCCCTCGTCATGAAGCCCTCATCAGACCGAGCCGCAGAGCCACACGATGCCGATTCAAAAAATGCTAAACATTTAAATAATCGGCTAAACCATCAGCAGATCATCACCGTTGCTAACGTCCACCCGGATTGTGTCCTCCACTGTTGTTCACGTGCATCACGACTCCGTTCAAATTCATCGCGCCACGGCTCAGGATTCTCGCGCGATCGCGGATGTCCTGACCCTGGGGTTTCAGCGCAGCGGCTGGATTGACAGCTTACTTCAGCCCCTCTGGCATTTTTCGCTCTATGATGATTTGCGGCATCGTCTCGTACCGAGTCCCACGCCCTACGCTTGCTGGTTGGTCACCTACGATCCTGATCGACTTCCCAGCCCCGACGCTTCCCCGATCCCGTCCTCCCAACAGCGACTCCCGATCGCCACAGTTGAGCTATCCGTGCGCCCCTCCGATACCTGGAGTCGTGATCCGTGGGTGTGGCCGACGTGGCCGTTGGGGTCGATCGGGTCGATCCTGTCAACCGGGCAACGCCACCACAAACAGTATCCCTACATCGCCAATTTAGCCGTCATCGCCTCCGCTCGTCGCCGGGGAATTGCCCGCCGCCTCCTAGAACGCTGCGAACGTACAGCCCTCGCCTGGGGTTACGATCGTCTCTACCTCCACGTTCTCGAAAACAACACCCCAGCGCGATCGCTCTACCACCAACAGGGCTATCGGCCCCAGCAAATTATCACCACCCCGAGCAGTTTTTGGTTAAAGCAACCCCGCCAAATCCTACTTTGTAAAATCCTCACGCCTCAGGACACGCCCCGTTAGATGGCAGTCTTTGCACCACCGTAGAGCCGCGCGACAGATCGCCTAAGCGTAGTTATCGTCCCTAGCGTCGGGTTTTCCGTCCCCTTGAGTCGGGTTAACCGTCCCACAATGGGGCGATCGTCCCCATCGATCGAAGATTCCCGCCCAAGAGCCCCGAGTTTCGCATACCGGAACCGACCCAACTGGGTTAACCTTATCTATATATTTCACGTGTCTGTCGAAAGTATTTTGGCAGCAACGTCCATTATCTGAAGTCTAATCGCGCACCCTATGGCAGCTGACTACTACGAGCTTCTCGGCGTTTCTCGCAACGCCGACAAAGACGAGATCAAGCGTGCTTACCGTCGTTTAGCCCGTAAGTATCACCCTGACGTGAACAAAGACGCAGGGGCTGAAGATACCTTTAAAGAAATTAATCGCGCCTACGAAGTGCTGTCGGAGCCGGAAGTCCGAGCGCGTTACGATCGCTTTGGTGAAGCAGGCGTCAGTGGTGCTGGTGCTGCTGGCTACCAAGACATGGGTGATATGAGCGGTTTTGCCGACATCTTTGAGAGCTTCTTTGGTGGCTTTGGGGGTGCAGCGGGCGCACAACAACAGCAAGCCCGTCGTCGCAGCGGCCCCGTGCGCGGTGACGATCTGCGTCTTGACCTCAAACTCGACTTTAAAGAAGCTGTCTTTGGTGGCGAAAAAGAAATTCGCATCAGCCACCTTGAATCCTGCGAAACCTGCTCGGGAACCGGTGCAAAACCCGGAACCCGTCCCACCTCCTGCTCCACCTGTAGCGGTTCAGGCCAAGTGCGCCGCGCAACCCGCACGCCCTTTGGTAGTTTCACCCAAGTCTCGGTTTGCCCAACCTGTAATGGCACAGGGCAGGTGATCGAAGACAAATGCGGAGCCTGTAGCGGTAAGGGTCAAAAGCAGGTTACGAAAAAACTCAAGATCACGATTCCCGCAGGCGTGGATAACGGAACCCGCTTACGGGTGCAATCCGAGGGAGATGCCGGACGCCGCAACGGCCCCCCCGGAGATCTCTACGTGTATCTCTTCGTGAATGAGGATGCCAACTTCCAACGGGAGGGCATTGACGTGATGTCTTCCGTGTCGATCGGCTACCTACAAGCGATCCTCGGCTGTACCCTATCGGTCAAAACCGTTGATGGTGATGTAGATGTCGAGATCCCCTCGGGAACTCAGCCCGGTCGAGTGGTGACCTTGGAAGGTCGCGGTGTGCCACGTTTGGGCAATCCAGTGAG
Source organism: Oscillatoriales cyanobacterium (assembly GCA_004293855.1). Taxonomy (GTDB): domain Bacteria; phylum Cyanobacteriota; class Cyanobacteriia; order Cyanobacteriales; family Geitlerinemataceae; genus RDYZ01. Next base: position 3,084 of record RDYZ01000288.1, read on the forward strand.
TCGCGGCGATCATCGCATTACCGTACAAATTGAGATTCCAACCAAAATCTCGTCGGAAGAGCGGGATCTCCTGACCAAACTGGCCGAAATTCGCGGCGAGAAGGGACTCGGTAAAGGTGGTGTCGGTAACATTTTTGACAATTTGTTCCATAAATAGATAGCGTTTAGATCGGCCATTCACTATCCGATACGTACCGAGATGGGCGATTTTCCAGAGGGTACGGACGCGATCGTAATGGGTTCATCACCGGTAAAGTGGGCTCGAGTCCTTCCCTAGACCACTCTGGCTCACTCTAAACGTCTATCAATCATCCATTGTGAGTAATGTGAGCGACGAAAACACGACGGCATCAACGGACAATACCAGCAAACCAGAGATCGCAGATCCGGATAGCTACATGGATTTACGCGGGACGCCCTGTCCCCTCAATTTTGTGCGAGCCAAGCTACGGCTACAGCAGATGTCACCGGGGCAGCAACTCGAGCTGTGGATTGATGGGGGTGAGCCGGTCGAGCAGGTTCCCGATAGTTTAACGATGGCGGGCTACACGATCGAGGCATTGTTTGCCCAGGCTGATTATTTTGTCCTGCATGTACGCTGTCCGGTATCTGCGGCGTGACCTTGTCTGAACTACCCCAAGGGTCAGGTGAAACACATCCCGGATGTTTTGTCGGGACAGTGCTAGCCGTTCAAGCCAATTTTTATCATGTACGGGTCGATGCCTGGGTGGATCTGCCGGACGGTATTTCCCCGCCCGAGTTTCCGGCGCGTAAGCTCCTGTGTACGCGACGGACACGCTTAAAAAAAGTCGGACAGCGGGTGATGGTGGGCGATCGCGTTCGGGTTGAGGAAGCCGACTGGCCAGGAGAACGCGGGGCAATTTCGGCGGTGCTGCCACGGGAAACGATGCTCGATCGTCCCCCAGTCGCGAATGCGGATCGGCTGTTACTCGTCTTCGCGATCGCCCAACCGGCCCTTGACCCGAACCAACTGAGCCGCTTTCTCGTCAAGGCCGAAGCGACGGGCATCCCGGTGCAGTTGTGTTTAAGTAAATGTGATTTGATCAGCGAGGCGGAGCGCCAAGCCTGGTGCGATCGGCTGACGGCCTGGGGTTATACGCCGATCGCGATCAGTGTGGAAACGGGTTTAGGCATCGACGCGCTACATGCCGGGTTAAGTGGACATACGACGATCGTGTCGGGGCCGTCGGGCGTGGGGAAATCAAGCTTGATTAATGCTCTGATCCCAGAGGTACATCTCCGGGTGGCAAAGGTTTCGGGCAAATTGCAGCGGGGTCGTCATACGACGCGGCATGTGGAACTATTCGAGCTACCCGAGGGCGGGTTATTGGCGGATACACCCGGCTTTAACCAGCCGGAGCTCGATTGTGAGCCAGAACAGTTGATGGGCTATTTCCCCGAGATTCGGCAGGCGATCGCAGAGCAGAGCTGTCAGTTTAGCGATTGTCGCCATCGTGAGGAGCCGAATTGTGTGGTGCGCGACCAGGATTGGGAGCGCTACGATCTATATTTGGAGATGTTGGTGGAAGCCGAGG
>RDYZ01000475.1 GCA_004293855.1 Oscillatoriales cyanobacterium
CTGAGATCTTGCACCATTCAATAAAAGGGGTTGCAGAAAGAGCAGAAATGTGAAAAAAAGGGCGTAGTAGTAAATTAAATAACGATCATGGAAAGCATCGTTAAGCACGCCCAAAGGCTAGTGTATAGTCTTCTGTGTTTAATGCCAAGTGTATATCAAAAAGCAAGTCTCAATGCAATACTAGGACTATTTCTCGAAGCACAAGGACATCCCTATCCAGAACATACAGAGGTAAAATCAGCGAGTGCAATCAGTCGATTTCTCAATCACTATAACTGGTCAACAAGAGGACTAATTCGAGCAACACGTCAGGCTATTTTGGGACAAATCGCCAAGCATCGTCCATCGAAGAGAGTGCCATTAAAGATACTGATAGACTTGACGACCCTAGAAAAATGCGGCAAGTTTCTACATTTGAGTAATCCCACCAAAGAGGAACCCGTCCCATGGGTGAGAATACTAAACGGCAAGCGAGGACTACATCTGGTTGTACTGTATCTGGTCTATGGAGAGTGGCGCGTACCATGGAGTTTTAGAGTATGGCGAGGTAAAGGATACCCCAGTCCTTCTGACTTAGCTTGTAAGTTATTGGGGACTGTCCCCAAACAACTAACCCAAGTCACGACTGTGATTGTGCTTGCTGATACTGAGTTTAGTACGGTGAAGTTTTTCAATGCTGTCCGAGCCAAGTCTTGGCGCATTGTTGTCGGTGTACGCAACAATCGTAAACTTCAAGATGGACGCACCGTCAAACAACTTTATCGTCATGGCAAACGTGGACAACAAATTTTGTTAGAAGGGCTAACTCAGCCTTTGACTATCTCTTGGTTCTGGCTCAAAAGAGCCGATAGTAAACGTGAGTTACGTTTTGTTGTCTCTTCTCATCCTTATTCTGGTGCTTATCTGGTGATGTTGGGGCGTAAGCGTTGGGCTATTGAGGGATTCTTCAAAACCATCAAACATCGCTTTGGTTTGCATTGTTTTGGACAATCTACAAAACTTGGTGTTTTTCGTTGGCTTATCCTCTCTCTGCTTGCTTATCTTTTGGCTCATTGGATTGATCAATGGTCGTTTCCTCCTGTCCTGGACTGGAAAGCTACCTGTGATTTAACCCTTTCTGTTTTATTCCCTTCTATCCTTTGGTTGAAACTTCTCAGGTATCTTCAAATTAGTGCTCGCCATGGCTTTGAAATTGTTCTCAAACCCATTCCTACTTAACTATTTCAGGAATGGTGCAAGATCTCAGTTATCCTTTTACACAAATAATCTGCTTCAAAGTAGCGACTACTTCCACTAGATCAGACTGTTGGTGCATCACTTGCTCAATTGGTTTATAAGCCGCAGGAATCTCATCAATAATACCTGTATCCTTACGACACTCAATTCCTTGAGTCTGTTGGATTAAGTCATCTAACGTGAATTGATCCTTAGCCTTACTCCGCGATAGCAATCGCCCAGCCCCATGAGAACAAGAACAATAACTTTCAGCATTTCCTTTCCCTTTAACAATGAAAGACTTCGCTCCCATTGAGCCAGGGATAATGCCATAGTCCTCTGTTCTTGCCCTTACAGCACCTTTGCGAGTGACATATACATCCTCACCAAAGTGAACTTCCTGTTCTGCATAATTATGATGACAATTTACCGTTAGTAATGGCTTTACAGGCTTACCTCCGCTAGCATATTTCTCGATAATCTTCTTAAATCTTGCCATCATCACATCGCGATTAACACGGGCATATTCCTGCGCCCATTGCAAATCGCGCCAGTAAGCAGCAAATTCAGAAGTACCAGCAACAAAATAGGCAAGATCCTTATCGGGTAGAGAAGTCCCAACTAATCTGGCTAGCTCCTTCGCAGTCTCGATATGTCTTTGGGCAAGCATATTGCCAATATTTCGAGAACCAGAATGCAGCATCAGCCAAACCTGATTATCTGTATCTATGCAAACCTCTATGAAGTGATTTCCACCACCGAGAGATCCCATTTGCTTCATGGCTTTGCCTTCTAGG
>RDYZ01000289.1 GCA_004293855.1 Oscillatoriales cyanobacterium
CCGGCCTGGGAGAGGGATTTAGGGTGAGGGTCAAGTCAGCTCATACAGGTCAGTCACTTGTGTATACACCGTAGCCCAGGCCGGGAGAGGGACTTTGATTCTTAAAATCTGGCTCCCCTTCTCCCATTTTGGGAGAAGGGGCTGGGGGATGAGGGCATTCATTGGGAGTATGCGTTTGCCCTGATAATCCACAGCGGACACCGCCGATCGGTACTAAAGGGTCGGGAATTCACCGATCGTTTTCACTTCTGGGTGAAGCCAGACCGACCATTGATCGTGCACGGTCGATCGGACGTGATGAATCAACTGCATTCCCACCATTCAAAATAAAGTTCGCGTGTTGTTCCGACACTTCCGCCCCGCCGAGCTGAAACCCTTTCAGGTTGCAATGCTCAATCAGCCAACCTGCTGAATGGGATTCGGGGTTACGAAAGACACTACCGCAGCTTGGCCGGGTGTAGGGTTGGGTGGTGTGGCGATGGTGGAGATGGTGGTTGGTCGCAATTTTCAGGGTCTGGGGATCGTGGCCGGGTTCAAATTGAAAGGTGGCATTGAGCACAAGGCGCGGATCGTGTTGTAGGCGTGAGGTGCGGTAGCTGTACTGCAACTCTTCACGGGTGAGAGTTTCTCGATCGCCCGCCGAATTCAGCGTTTCGATCGAGATGAGATTATCCGCCACACAGCTCTGATGGGCGCCAGCATTCATGACGACCGCACCGCCGATCGTCCCCGGAATTCCCACCACCCATTCAAAGCCGCTCCATCCCATTTTGGCGAGCTTCCAGGCCACACGCGGCAGCGGCTCCCCTGCCCCGATCGTCACCTGCCCCCGCTCGTCATCACGCTGAAACAGGCGCAATTCCTTCGCCGCGATCGTCAACCCCGCAATGCCCTGATCGCTGACCAGTAAATTCGACCCCGCCCCCAGGAACGTAACGGGCAACCCCTCCGCCTCGGCCCACTGTAGGCTGCGTTGGAGTTCCTCAACCGATCGAGGGGTCACGAACCACTGCGCTTGACCGCCGACCCGAAACGAGGTCAGCTTAGCCAGACTGACATTGGCATGAATCGCGCAACTATCCGCGATCGCAATCGGTGGAATGCGGACGTCTGTTGCTGCCGCATCGCTGTGGCGGTTGCCCCGTAGGCGGTCAACGGTAAGCGCGAGGGTGTTGCGTGAAACAGCCATAGATCGTTAATGGGTTGAAATGGAGGGACAATCACTCAGGCACGATCGCAAAAGCCGAACAGTGAGATGCAGGACAAGGGCTTAGGGTGAACCGGTTTAGCGACGCGCTCTAACGAATAACGCCTGAAAAATAGCGCAGAATGATCGATTTTGCTGATACAGATATGAAGATTCTGTCATTCAAAAATCTAAACGCCTGAATCATGCAGCATCGAAGATGAATATCGCCTGAATTGTACTGTGTGGTGTCAAGAGACCGAGAATTCGTAGGAATACCGCCGCAGGAATACGGAGGGTTTTAGGGGTCTGTTGAGGATACCTGATGATTTCGATACGCTTCGATCGTATCCGGAATAATCTGGTTCAGATTTCCCGCCCCCAAAAACAGGACAAAGTCTCCCATCTTCAGGGTTTGACTCAGTAACTCTGTGATCTCTTGCAGGGCCGCACGATAGAACACATCCCCCGATCGTCCCGTCTGGCGTACCACTTCGTCCGCTAAATCCTGGCCGCTGACTCCCGCGATCGGCGCTTCCCCAGCACTGTAGATGTCACTGAGGACAATCACATCCGCGCTGGCTAGGGACTCCGCAAATTCTTGGAAAAATGCTTGGGTACGGCTGTAGCGATGGGGTTGAAATACCGCCACAACTCGCCGTGCAGGGGTTGTAGCGCTCGCTCGCAGGCGTGCCGCCTTCAGGGTGGCGGCAATTTCGCTCGGGTGGTGTGCGTAATCGTCAATCAACTGAATATCGTCGATCGTGCCGCGTAGCTCAAAGCGCCGCCGCGCTCCACCGAATTCCGCCAGGGCAGCAGCGATCGCCGTAAACTCAACCCCGAGCATTCGCGCCACCGCAATCACCGCCAACGCATTACTCAGGTTATGCGCCCCCAGAAGCTGGAGTTGGAGTTGGCCTAAGCACTCACCCCGCTCCCAAATTTGAGCCGTGGTTCCCGCCGCGCTGTACTGGATATCGTCCACGCTGTAATCCGCGCCAGAACTGCGATCGAGGCTATAGCTAACATCCGGCTGAAAATGAGCGCGGATCGTTGGGCAGTCGATCGAAGCCACAATCCGATCCGTATGCTGCTCAAAACGTTTAAAGACCTCGATCGTCTCCTCCAGGCCGGTGTAACGATCGGGGTGATCCAACTCAATATTGGTGATGATGCCAATCTTGGCGCGAAACTTCACCAGCGATCCATCGGACTCATCCGCCTCCGCCACCAAATGCACGCTCTGACCGGCCCGCGCGTTCCCCCCCCAGGCATTCACCTCACCCCCGATCACGATCGTTGGATCAAGGCCCGCCTGCATCAGGGTATAACCCAGGGCGCTACTCGTGGTCGTCTTGCCGTGGGTTCCCGCCACCGCAATGCTGTCATGCTCTGCAATCAGCGCCGCTAGCACATCCGATCGGTGAAAGATCTCACAGCCCAGATCCCGCGCCGCACAATACTCCGCATTCGACTCATTAATCGCCGTGGAACAGACCACCTGGGGCAAGTGAGCCGGATCAACCGTTGCCGCCGCCGATGCCGCCCCATCCGGCGATCGCCAACGGTCAAAATTTATCGCATCCTGCTGCCAAAAAATATGCGCCCCCCGTTCTTCCAGGCGCTTGGTGATGTGCGACGGCTTGATATCCGAGCCGAACACAGGAAGCTGCCGTTCCGTAAGAATATGGGCGATCGCCGACATCCCGATGCCACCAATTCCGATGAAATGAAATGGTCTGCCGCTAAAGTCCACGGATTTCGGCATCTTCGGCTCCTTGTAATACTTAACTCTCCGATTGACACGCGATATCATATCAGGGTTTTTTCGCATACCAAGCCCAGATTTAGATGTCCGATCGCCGAACACTTCCTCCCATGACAATTTCGCTTGGATCATCATGCGGAAATGTACGACCTTTGCGATATTATTAGAGTCACCGAAGCGTGAGATGGTTGAACGCTCATCAACCAAACAGCCTTAAACTTGTTCAGAGTCAAGGTTTGGCGCCTCGGGAAAAATTAAAGTTTGGGAGCGAACACCGTTCGCCTCACTCCGGCTATTCAATTAATTCATTTGATTATCGATCCCCTGGATCGTCATTCACAATTCAATTAATCGAGACGGAGTCTTTAAAGTTAAAGATAAATACCGGCGTATTCCTCAACTGTCACTCGATGACTGTAACGGAAAGCCACTGTGATAGGAGGTCAAAACAAAGTGATTAGAGTCGCAATCAACGGTTTCGGACGGATCGGTCGAAACTTTTTGCGCTGCTGGCTGACGCGAGAAAACAGCCAATTGGAAGTCGTGGGTCTCAACGATACCTCCGACCCGCAAACGAACTCGCACTTGCTGAAGTACGACACGATGCTCGGTAAGCTCGATGCCGAAATCAGCTTCGATAGCAACTCGATCACGGCTAATGGCAAAACCATCAAATGTGTCAGCGATCGAAACCCGCTGAATCTCCCCTGGAAAGAGTGGGAGGTGGATCTCATCATTGAATCCACGGGCGTGTTCGTCACCGAAGAGGGTGCATCTAAGCACATCGAAGCCGGTGCGAAGAAGGTGCTGATTACAGCTCCGGGTAAAGGCAGTGGTATCGGAACCTATGTCATGGGCGTCAACAGTGGCGACTTTGACCCGACCTACAAAATTTTCAGTAACGCGAGTTGCACCACCAACTGCCTTGCTCCGATCGTCAAAGTCCTCAACGACGAATTCGGCATCATCAAAGGCACGATGACCACGACCCACAGCTACACCGGCGACCAACGTCTTCTCGACGCCAGTCACCGTGATGTGCGCCGTGCTCGTGCAGCGGCCATGAACATTGTCCCCACCTCGACCGGTGCGGCCAAAGCGGTAGCGCTGGTCATTCCTGAGATGGCAGGCAAGCTCAACGGTATTGCTCTGCGTGTGCCGACGCCGAACGTTTCGGTTGTTGACCTTGTGGCACAAATCAAAAAGCCGACCATTGTTGAAGAGCTGAACGAAACGCTGAAAAAAGCAGCGGAAACTTCAATGAAGGGCATTTTGGGTTATTCCGATCTGCCGTTGGTTTCTTCGGACTACAAAGGTACGAATGAATCGTCGGTGGTTGATTCGAGCCTGACCCTGGTCATGGATGGCGACATGGTTAAAGTGGTTGCCTGGTATGACAACGAGTGGGGCTACAGCCAGCGCGTTGTGGATTTGGCTGAACTCATCGCCTCGAAATGGTAAATCACTGCCCGTCTTGAGTTTGAACGTCCAGCGATTTGCGGTTTGTGACCTCAGCTCAGGCTTGGGATTGATTACGATTTAAATTAAACGCATGTTAACTGTTGGAGTTAACGTGCGTTTTTGTTTTATGTGCAGTTTTGTGGATGGAGCGTGCAGATCAAGCAGAGGCTTGTAGAGTTTCGTCCTGAGTAACCCTGTATCACACCCGCCTGTGACATGACGATCGCAACGAACATGATGGATTGGAGTCTGAACTTGTTACCGAACCTCTCGGGGCAATGGCTCAACCTGCTGCCGGTGCTGCTCTTGGGTTTTTTGGGCAGTTTTGGGCACTGTGCTGGGATGTGTGGCCCGTTGGTTGTGGCTTTCAGCCTGACGGATGCGAGTGCAACACACCGTAATGG
>RDYZ01000290.1 GCA_004293855.1 Oscillatoriales cyanobacterium
ATAATCCCTCCTATCTTATCGCTTAGGGTGGATTAGGTATAACCCTTATCCTGCAAAGGCTTCAGCGATAAAGTCACGCATTCGGCTTCAACCCTGTGCAGTAACCCATACCCTTTCTTGATCTCGCCGCTCAGGGCTAGAGGATGTGTGCGGCATTCGCATTCTGGCTAAGGTGTAGATAAACCGATCGCTATTGATCACGGGGTTACTCATCCCCATCCTGAAATGGGAGTGGCTCTCACCACGTCCAACCCTCCCACCCTTAGAACTGATGCTAGACCCGAGTCCAGGAGACGCCGACGAACTTCTCTGGGGATTTTCGGCGATGTCTAAGCGTTACCAAGAATCTGTTTTTAGAAAAACGTACTTTTTTGTAAGACAAGATCCCCATTTCCCAGTTCTCCCGATGAAGTCGTTGGACCGATCGAGCGTCAATCAAGCACTCCAATAGCGGCACGATCGCTGTGCGATCGCGCTTCGATCTCAAATGCATCAGCAAAACGGACGGACAACCGAGACTGCCCGTCCGTTTTGCTGATCCCCGTGAGTACGCACGATCATGCATTTTGTTGGCCCCCGCCCAGCCTCTCGTTCGCCAGAACTGTCGTCAATCTTTTTTCGATCGAATGGTGACAAGCCCAAAGATAGATCACCACAAGATCTCTGGGTTCAGCCACCAGGTTCTAGGGCTCAATCCGATTTCGATCCCAAAGCTGTCTAGGGTTACAAGCGAAAAAAAACGCAATCTAAAGCGAGAAAACACCAAAAAACATCATTAAATTTCACAAGATATGCTATCAGTATGATTCACGTAAAGTTACAATTAGATATGCAAACCCTGTGGGCTCCATGTAAGGTGACCTCTCCAAAAACTTACGATGATAGATGACACTCTTTCAGTTCTCGAGTCTAGTGAATCACCGATCACAGATTTGCCAGATCGTAATATCCGAGTTCAACAATTAAGAGACTTAATTGATAGCCTCCATATTGCTGATGAAATTTCAGGGCGAGGTTATCTTGTCAGCAGTTCCGAACTGGCGGCACTAATCGATATCAATGCGAGTGCCGTCACCAGTCGCGGTGATCACTGGGTTTGGCGAAACTGGGTTGTATCGCGCGTTCGACGTGAAGGCAACCAAATTTTATGGCAGCTTGAGCGTGTCGATTAAGTCGAGAGATAAAGCGTTGCTGACGTCAAAATAAACTGACTTTAGCAAGTTAATTCTGCCAAGAAAATACTTATTTTTGGCCGAAATATCTCTTTTTGGATAACATATGTGTGTTATTCCCTGTTCATGTCTTGCTTGATATGGAGTCACAAAAATGTCGATTTCTTATACAAAAAACAAGCCATGTAATGTCAGTCATAAAAACCATCTTTTTTGATCTACTAATCATAGAAGAATGGTAATTCTTCACCCGTAAGCGCACCAAGTTCCACAACAAAAAGACACAAGCCCTCTAAAATATTTGAGAAGTTCGCCCAATTGCCTTGAATTTTGCTCTACGTAAGGTGAACCGTACTCTCATTGACGTAAACGAATGTGACGAGACCTCGGTAATGCCTGTCATGTCACCCTAGAGCTTTACGTTATGACTAGTTTTGAGAGGGCTTGTACGGGGTGCGTAATTGTATTCATCAGGTTTGATCGAGATGGCTTCGGGTTTGAACGGTTCTGGCGGTGCTTCTCCCTAGGCTTCGACGTTGCTTGAGGTCAGATCATTAAGTCCAAACCCGGCGATCGTCCGGGTTTCGCCTTTTTGTTCCTTGGTGGAGTTTTTTCGTGATCGCGAATGATTGCGAGTGCTGCAAAACCAATACTGCGCGGCGCAATATTTTGCCAGCGATGGCGAAAACGCTTCTTTTCTGTGGCAACCTTAAAGCTACGCATCAATACCTGATGACTCGACACGATCTTTAAGCTAGACCCATGCAAACCTTGTCGGCTCCAAACAACCCGACCGCGTCCGGTTCTGATACTGCTGACGCAACCGCATTCGATACAACGATCCATCGCCGCAAGACCCGCCCGGTTCGTGTGGGGAATGTGACGGTCGGCGGTGGCCATCCCGTTGTGGTTCAGTCGATGATTAACGAAGACACGATGGACATTGCGGGTTCCGTGGCGGGAATTCGTCGGCTCCACGAGATTGGCTGTGAAATTGTGCGTGTGACCGTGCCCAGCATGGCGCACGCTAAGGCATTGGCGGAAATCAAAGCGCAACTACAGGCGACCTATCAGGACGTGCCTTTGGTGGCGGATGTGCATCACAACGGCATGAAAATCGCCTTGGAAGTGGCGAAGCATGTCGATAAGGTGCGGATCAATCCGGGGTTGTACGTGTTTGAGAAGCCGTCGGCGGATCGCACGGAATATACGCCGGAGGAGTTCAACGCGATCGGTGCCAAGATTCGTGAAACCCTCGAGCCTTTGGTGGTGTCACTGCGTGATCAGGGTAAGGCGATGCGGATCGGTGTGAATCACGGTTCGTTGGCCGAACGGATGCTGTTTACCTACGGTGACACCCCGGAAGGCATGGTGGAATCGGCGATCGAGTTTATCCAGATCTGCGAATCGCTCGATTTTCGGAACTTGGTGGTGTCCCTCAAGGCGTCGCGTGTGCCGGTGATGCTAGCCGCCTACCGCTTGATGGTTAAACGGATGGATGAGCTGGGCATGGATTACCCACTCCATCTGGGCGTGACCGAGGCGGGCGATGGTGAGTATGGTCGGATTAAGTCCACGGCGGGGATCGGTACGCTGCTCGCAGACGGGATCGGCGATACGATCCGCGTGTCGCTGACGGAAGCCCCGGAAAAAGAAATCCCCGTGTGCTACAGCATTTTGCAGGCCCTGGGCTTACGCAAAACGATGGTGGAGTACGTGGCCTGTCCCTCCTGCGGTCGCACACTGTTCAACCTGGAAGAGGTGCTGCATAAGGTTCGGGAGGCAACGAAGCATCTCACCGGGTTAGACATTGCGGTGATGGGCTGCATTGTCAACGGGCCGGGTGAGATGGCGGATGCCGATTATGGCTATGTGGGTAAGCAACCGGGCTTTATCTCGTTGTATCGCGGTCGTGAGGAAATCCTGAAAGTTCCTGAGGAGCAAGGGGTTGAGGCGTTGATCAATCTGATCAAGTCTGACGATCGCTGGGTTGATCCCGAGTAAGTTAACCCCGTCGCCGCAGTCCGATCGCCGAGCTATCAGAGCTTAGCGATCGGCTGAGTCAGTGACCAAACGTCGGGGATTACTGTCCGTGGGGTCGTCAAACTGATCTAGCTTCCACTCCGTTGTGAGGGTGGAGTTGTGGCTGTCTAGCGCTAGCTTTTCGATCGAGCTGGCTAAGCGTAGGGCTTCGAGCGCCTGTTTACCGCCAACAAAGGGGGGTTCACTGCCTCGAATACACTGCATAAAGTGTTCAAGCTCAGCGTGGAGCGGCTCGATATTGGTTGTGTGGACTTTTTCGATCAGTCCATCCTGACGGTACAGCACTTGACCATGCTCGGTGGTGTAGTTAGCGGTGGTTTGGCGGTGGATCAGAATGTTGTGGTTGAGAAAGTCCGCTTCGGTGAGGGAGTTTCGACAATGGGCGATGAGGGTGCGGCGTTTTTGGTGGGTGATTTTGCTCGCGGTGAGGGTGGCGATCGCACCGTTGGCAAAGCCGAGGGTAGCGGTTACGTAATCAAGATGGGAGGAACCCAGGGCACGGCTACCGCTGGCCGTAAGACGAACAATGGGATCGGGGTTGAGATCGAGAATGAGATCGATGTCATGAATCATCAGGTCCAGCACGACCGAGACATCGTTGGCGCGATCGGAGTAGGGACTTAAGCGATGGGCTTCGAGAGCCACAATATCTTCCGTCGCGAGGACTTTACTCAGTTCTTGAAACGCGGGATTAAACCGTTCGATATGCCCGACTTGCAAAATACATTGGGCTTCCGCCGCTGCATTCACCAACGATTCTGCTTCGTGAATACTGGCCGCGATCGGCTTTTCGATCAGCACATGCACCCCCGCCCCAAAACAGGCGAGTCCAACCGGATGATGCAACAGTGTCGGGACCGCAATGCAGACCGCATCCACCCGGGGCAGGAGGTCGCGATAGTCTTCAAAAAAGCGAATCCGGTAGCGATCCGCAATACTTTGCCCGCGATCGACGCTGGTATCCGCGACACCGACGAGCTGGACATCTTTCAGGAGGCTCAACACCCGCGTATGGTGCTGTCCCATATTGCCGACGCCGATGACGCCCACCTTGATTGGAGTGGGTGACGATGGGGAGGCGGTGGGGGATTTTAGGCTCACGTCAACTGTGCCGATGGCGATTTCAGCTCTGGGTCTACATCGCCTGGTTTTGCCAGTTATTTGCACCCTGGGGGCAGTGGGGCGATCGGCCAAACGTTACAGACCATGAAGCTAGGCCGATCGTATCACAGTGTTTCCGCGTGTAACGCCGCACACAGGAAATGCTCACCAGAGCGATGGCATGGGTTGTCTGGATAACCGCCCCTAAAACTCCTGACCCACCGATAAATTGCGCGTCTCGCCATTGCGTTCGATCGTCGCCCGATCCTCCGTGACATCAATCAC
>RDYZ01000291.1 GCA_004293855.1 Oscillatoriales cyanobacterium
GCTTACGGCACTTTGTAGTAGCGTGTATCGCTTTCCTTGTAGCTGTATTCGACACCGCAACGAGCGCGGGTAAATTTGCCGAGTTCACCCTCTTCACGTTTGCGATCGAGCGTCCGCTTATCGCAACGGCACAAACTCGCCAGCCCATTCTTACTCAAAGACGGGGCGTCCTGGAGCTTTTTTACCTCATCGGGGTTCATCTGACTCGATGAGCGGCGGCGGCGGCTGGGGGTTTTGGCGCGTTTAACGCTGCTAGAGGGCGTCGTGCTCACCACAACGGCTGCCTTGGTGGATTTGGCCGCCGGTTTGACCACGGGAATGGTGGGTTTGACGATCGGTTTGGGGGTGGCGCTGGGTGTTGTACGGGAAGGCGTGACGGCTTGGGGCGCCGGGGTTGTGGATTTCGATCGAGTCGTAGACGGTGCAACCTTGGTCGTAGCGGCACGTGAGCTTACGGTTTTCGGAGGAACCGTAGGAGTCGCCGGTGGTGTTTTGACCGCTGAAGCTGAACTATTGCCGCCCAGGGATTCGACGGCGTAACTGAGGCGGGACACCTCAGCCTCTAGGGCTTCAAGGCGGGCCATCCAGGTCTCATCTCCTGGTGGCGTGGTCGTTGGGGCAGTGGAACGGTATGCAATCGGGGTCGGTGGTACGGCAGCGTCGCCCGTCAGAGCCGCAAGTCCGGCACTGAGGATATCGTTAAGGACGGCGAGGCGATCGTATCCCAAAGCTTCACCGTGACGATCGGCAAGGCTGGAGGGATACTGGCGTTTTCCGAGTTCGGCGATCGCCTCCATCGTCGAATCGTCTACACGAAGCTGGAGAATCTGGGGCATCGATCTCAGGGAATAACGCGCTCGGCAGGGGGCGCGGTGGACTGTTTCTATCGTCCTACAATATGGCAATTATGGTGGTGGACTTGGGGTAAGCCTTGATCCGCCTGTCAATCCCTAGGCCGGGGCTGTTCTTAATCGCTAGACGGTAGAGACGATAAGCTTTGTAGCTCTTAGTCAAGAGTAATACCACCGCTTAAATGCGTGATTTTTCTTCATATTTTGTATTGAAGCGAGGGGCGTTTGGGGTTGGGTGACACTGAAGCGAACTCGACCCTCAGTGGTCGGCGTGACACAAGCGGGGTTACGACGCATGATGGTGGCTGAATGACTCCGATGGTGCTGTCCGCTTGAGCCGTATGGGGTTGTGGGGAAGTCGGGCTTTGGTGTCCGTCCTAGGACTCTGCAATCATTGGGTGAATACCGTCGCGAATCGCCATAACCTTTTAGACTAGACACGATCTGATGACTCACTGTTGAGCGGGATTCAGGAGAGGTGAACTGTGATCGATCGCAACCGAGAATCCACAGTGCAAAGTGCAACGAGTCGCCGTGAGTTACGCGATCTCGTGCGTTCGCAACTGCAAATGTTGCTAGAGCAAAATAACTTGCAGGGCGCAAAAACCCTGTTGATTCCCGTCCAGCCTGCGGATATTGCTGACGCGATCGAAGGCTTACCGGAGACGATGCACGCGATTGTCTTTCGTCTCTTGTCGAAAAATGAAGCGACAGAGGTGTACGAGTACCTCGATTCGAGCGTGCAGCTTTCCCTGGTGGAGGATTTTAAGCGCCAGGAGGTGATCGATATTGTCGAGCAGATGTCACCGGACGATCGCGCACGCCTGTTTGATGAACTGCCCGCCACGGTCGTACGACGCTTGTTGCAACACATGAGCCCCTCCGAGCGACGGGCGACGGCGTTGCTGCTGGGCTACGAGCCGGACACCGCCGGACGAATTATGACACCGGAGTATATTTCCCTGAAGGAATATTTTACGGCAGCTCAGGCGATCGAACGGATTCGCAGCCTCGCCCGCGTCACCGAAACCGTCTACGCCCTCTATGTCACCGATGCCGCTCGCCACTTAACGGGCATCCTCTCCTTGCGGGATTTGGTCGTGGCGCAACCCGATCGCACCGTGGGGGAAATCATGACCCGTGACGCGGTTTTTGTCCACACCAGTACCGATCAAGAGGAAGTCGCACGGACGATCCAGCGCTACGATTTTCTCGCGGTTCCCGTGGTCGATAGTGAGCAGCGGCTTGTGGGTATTGTTACCGTCGATGATGTGATCGACATTATTGAAAAGGAAACCACAGAAGATATTTACGCCTTGGGTGGTTTGCAAACCGACGGGGATAATTATTTTCAGACCAATTTGTTTAATGTGGCACGGCAACGGGTGGTGTGGCTCTTGGTGTTGCTCTTTACCAATACGCTGACCAGTGGTGTGATTCGTGCCAATGAGGACATTTTGGAACAGGTGGTGAGTTTGGCGATGTTTATTCCCCTCTTGATTGGCACGGGGGGGAATGTGGGGGCACAGTCGTCTACGGTGGTGATTCGCGGGTTGAATATGGATTCGATCGGGGTCGGTCGAGCGGGCTGGGTGATCCGACGTGAGGCCCTCGCGGGGGCGTTGCTGGGATCGATGTTGGGGTTGATGGTGACGATCGGGGCGTATTTCCTTCAGGGGGATCTGGTGGTGGCGATCGCGGTGGGGGTGAGCCTGATCGCGATTTCA
Source organism: Oscillatoriales cyanobacterium (assembly GCA_004293855.1). GTDB lineage: Bacteria > Cyanobacteriota > Cyanobacteriia > Cyanobacteriales > Geitlerinemataceae > RDYZ01. The sequence goes on from RDYZ01000291.1 coordinate 2,579, forward strand.
GTGCTGGCGTCCGTGTCTGGATCGGCGCTACCGTTCCTCTTCCAGTCCCTTGGCTTTGACCCGGCCTTAATGTCCGCTCCATTTATTACGACGGCGGTGGATGTGCTCGGTGTCCTGATTTACTTTGGAATTGCGCGGTTACTGCTGCAAGTGATGCAGGTGGGTCTCGAGTTTCCGAGCCTTTTCACGTGGGGAGGATGAGGGCTCACCCCAGCACGCCCCGCCGCCGCAGAGGGATAACCGCAACCGAACCGCAAGCCCTCGGCTTCTGTTAACGATTGCGACATTGATTTTGGCTGTGATCGGTCGTGAGGCGAAAGGTCAGACAAAACCTGATAAATTGATGGTTCCTGTTTTCGCTTCAATGCACCGCCATGTCAGTAGATTGGATTCAGCCCGCCGATCGCGTGCAAGCTCTGCCGCCTTATGTTTTCGCACGCCTCGATGAGCTGAAGGCACGAGCCCGAGAACAGGGTTTAGATTTGATTGACCTAGGGATGGGCAATCCGGACGGCGCTACCCCCTCGCCGATCGTCGATGCAGCGATCGAAGCCCTTCAGGATCAGCGCAATCATGGCTATCCACCGTTTGAAGGAACGGGAAGTTTTCGCAAGACGATCGCCGATTGGTACTACCGTCGCTATAACGTTCAGCTCGACTCCGAAGGCGAAGCGCTACCGCTGATCGGATCGAAGGAAGGACTCGCCCACTTGGCGATCGCCTACATCAACCCCGGCGATCTCGTCCTCGTCCCCAGTCCCTCCTATCCGGCCCACTTTCGCGGCCCCCTGATCGCGGGCGGTGAAATTTACAGCATTCCACTCAGCGCCGACAATGACTGGCTCATCGACCTGGGAACCATTCCCGATGAAGTCGCCGATCGTGCCAAAATCCTCTACTTCAACTATCCCAACAACCCCACCGGAGCCACCGCCCCCCGCGAATTTTTTGAGGAGGTGGTCACCTGGGCCCGGCGTCACGAAATCGTGTTAGTACACGACCTGTGTTACGCCGAACTGGCCTTTGATGGTTACAAACCCACCAGTTTGCTAGAAATTGACGGCGCGAAAGAAATCGGTGTCGAATTTCACACCCTCTCGAAAACCTACAACATGGCCGGTTGGCGCGTGGGCTTCGTCGTCGGTAATCGGCACATTATCCAAGGATTGCGGACACTCAAAACCAATCTTGACTACGGTATCTTTTCAGCCCTGCAAAAGGCGGCTGAAACCGCGCTGAATCTCCCGGATCACTACCTGGATGATGTCCAAAAACGCTACAGCGAGCGGCGTGATTTTCTGATCGATCGGTTTGCCAAACTGGGCTGGACCGTCCCGAAAACCAAGGCGACGATGTATCTCTGGGTTCCCTGCCCCCCCGGTGTCGGGTCCACGGACTTTGCCCTATCGGTGCTGCAAAAAACGGGGGTGGTGTTGACGCCCGGTAATGCCTTCGGTGAAGGGGGTGAGGGCTACGTCCGCTTAAGTTTGATTGCGGATCTGGATCGACTGGGTACGGCGCTCGATCGCCTGGAACAAGCCGGGATTCGCTACGCCTAAGACTCACGTTTACTCAAGGGTTACTCGTCGAACGGTCGCGTGCTGTTGATGTGGTGTGTCACCGCATCAATACTGTTTAAGACCTGATAAAACTCACGAAGGGTGACCAGAAATTGCGCCACAACCCGATCGGGAACGATCGGGTCTTTTCCCAATTCCTGTTCCAGCGTATCGGCCACCTGCATGAGATCCTCCGCTCCAATGTTGCCCGCTGCCCCCTTGAGGGTGTGCAAGATGTCTTTCGCTTGGGCATATTCCCCCCGATCGATCAAGCTTTCACAGTCCTGATCGAAACTTCGATAGGTCGTGGTGAACAGTTGCAACAGTTCACCGTAGCCTTCCCAATCGTCACCCATGCGCTGCAAACCCGCTTGAATCACAAGGCCGGGGAATTGAGGGGTATTCGGTGGGGATGGGTCCAAGTGCTTGGGGGTGAGGGACAAGGGTTGCACGGATTGTGGTGG
>RDYZ01000292.1 GCA_004293855.1 Oscillatoriales cyanobacterium
CCGCGCGGCTTGTTCGCGATCGAGCAACTGAGCGAGTTCTGCCTCGACTTGCTTGCGATCGCTGATGTCGGCGACGATCGACATACAGTTAATGTTACCCTTGGCGTCGCGGACTGGAGTTGCCCACAAACCGATGTCGATCGAGGTGCCGTCTTTTCTTTGGCGCTGGGTTTCCATGCCGGCGATCGCATTTCCAGCGCGAATTCCTTTCAAATTCTCCATAAATTCCTCCCGCTTGTCTGGGGGAACGCTGGGCAAAAATTTACCTACCGCCTCGGATTCTGGCCAGCCAAAAATCCTCTCTGCCGCTGGGTTCCACATTTTTACAATGCCGTCCTCGGCGCCGAAAACGGTAATTGCTAGGGGACAAGCCTGGATCAAGGCTTCCAAAGTTTGATTGATTTGCGATCGCGCCTCTTCTGCTTGTTTGCGATCGGTGATATCGACGTTCACGCCGATAGTCCGCAGGGGCAAACCGCGCTCGTCCTGAAACACCTTAGCCCTGCAAGCAATCCAGGCGACGCTGCTATCCGAGCGGCAGATGCGGAACTCGATGTTTAATTCCTCGCCGTTCGTCGCCGCAGCCAGTACCTGCTGTTCGGTGAAAGTGCGATCGTCTGGATGCACCATTGCCAGCAAATTTTGATAGCTGCTCTGGAAACCGCCGGCAGGCAGCCCGTACAAAGCCTCTAACTCCGGCGTACACGCGAGTTCGCCCGTTTGGACGTTCCATTCAAAAGTTCCGATTTTACCTGCTTGCTGAGCGATTTGCAGCCGTTGTTGATTGTTTTTGAGTTCTGCTTCCACCCGCGAGATTTCGGTCAAGTCAATGTAGAATCCGACGATCGTCTCTGGTTCGCCCTTGTCAGGGCACAAAGTCGTCGCGCCCATCAGCACCGGCACGCGGCTGCCATCTTTGCGGATGTACTCTTTCTTAAAAGGAGTTGCGACTCCCGACGCCCGCAGTTCCCCGGCCGCCCGGGCGTCGAGGTGGAGGTATTCGGAGGGGGTCATATTGTCCCACCGCATTTGACCGGAGAGCACGTCTAAGCGAGTATAGCCCACCATGTTGAGCAGGGAGTCGTTGGCGTAGGCGATGCGGCCGGTAAAATCGCCGATCGCGACTCCGAAAATATTTGAGTCTAACAGTCGGCGGAATAAAGCTTCGCTTTGCTGGATTACCCGTTTTGCTTGGTTGCGATCGGTAATTTCGGCAACCACGCTGCTGACTCCCAACAGCGTTCCCGATTCATCGATCACGGGGTAAAAGCTGACTTGCCAATCCCGCACAACTCCCGGCTGTTGAAGGGTTTCGGCCTTAAGTTCCATGTCGAGTACGGGGGTTTGCGTAGCGAGCACTTGGCGGTAAATCGGCTCTACCAGATTGGCAAGTTCCGGTATCGCTTCTCTGACGGTGCGCCCGATGTGATCTGCGATCGTGCGGCCGTTGATCGCAGCGAGGCATTCGTTCATGCGGATGTAGCGCAAATTGGTATCGAGAAAGCACAGCCCGACTGGTGTGGTGTTGTAAACTAAGTCGAGTTCTGCTAGTTGGTTGCTAATGCGAATTTCGTTTTCTCGGATCTGGTTTTGAGCTTGTTTGCGATCGGTGATATCGACCACGAAGAACGATCCTTTGTCTGTGCATCCTTGCAAGTGTCCGGCGCCGACGAAAACTGGGAAGCGCGAGCCGTCTGAGCGGATGTATTCTTTTTCAAAAGGCTCGCAACTTCCTGATGCTGCGACTTGGGCGAGGGCTGCGCGATCGAGTTCTGCGTATTCCGGCGGCGTGATATTGCTCCAGTGGATTTTTCCTGAAATTAAGTCTTCTCTCGTATATCCAATCATGTCCAGCAAGGCGTTATTAGCTTCGGTAATTTCGCCGCCCGCCTCCCAGAAACCAATGCCGATCATGTTAGAATCTACCACGCTGCGGAAGCGCATTTCACTTTCCCGCAAAGCTAATTCTGTTTGTTTAGCTGCGGTAACATCTGCGATAATTATGCCAGCGCCGATGATTTCTCCCCTTTCATTTTTCACCGGGTAGTAGTTGGCGAGCCAGTAGCCGAAATATCCGGGTCTTCCCCCATGTTCGCCGCTGACTTCTACATTTAAAACAGGTTCGCCGGTTTCTAGAACTTGCTGAATTATTGGTGCAAACTCGGCAGCGGATTCTGGCAACAATTGGCGGTAGTCTTGACCGAGATGCTGTTCTGCTGTCAAACCGTTGAGTTCTGCTAATACTTGATTGATGCGGATGAATCGCATTTCGCGATCGAGAAAGCAAATCGCTAGGGGAGATGCTTCTAACAGCGAGTCAATTAAGGCGAAGGATTGCGATGTTTGAGCTAGTGCTTGCTGCGCTTCTGCATAAAGTCTGGCGTTGTCCAGGGCGATCGCCACGCGGTATGCTAAATCTTCTAGCATTGCCATATCTTCTGCACTGTAGCGGCGCCCCAACTTTGAGGTAAAGCAAGTGATCGCACCCATTACCCGCCCGCGCGCCTTCAGCGGTACGCAAGCGTGAGAACCGATATTGAGCGATTCCCTACGGGATAGCTTCGCCGCGCGTAGCATTTCAATTTCTGCTGCATTTTCGGCTGCTGCTGCTAAAATCTCCTCATCCACTTCGGCAATTAGTTGGGATTTGCCGGTGCGAATTACCAGCGGATAGCCGTTAACAGCATCAAAGGCGATCGGGCTGCAAACTCTCAACTTATTAATCGTATCAACCGTAGAGGCTTCTGCGTGAGCCACAGCGACTTTGCGGACTTTTGAGTCAGTTTCGGTCAAATGAATGCAGCACCCATCGGCAACAGAATTAACTGCTAATTCAGCGACATTTTGCAGCACTGTTTCTCCGTCAAACGCAGCAGCCAAAATTTTGCTAACTTCTGCCAAAAATGCCGATCGCTGCTGTTCTATTTGGGCTTTTTCTCGGGCTGCTTGCTCGGTTGCCAACTGCAATCTTTGACTTTCTGTAAGTTTGAGTTCTGTGATATCGCGGGCAACAATTAACGCCGATTCTGGTACGCCGTCTTTGTCAAACTCTGGAACTACGCGAGATTGATAACTTCTGATGCCGTCGGTTGAGTAAGCCTGAAATTCGATGACTTCTTCTCGACCAGTTTCTAGCACTTTGCGGAGAGTTTCATCCCACCTCTGGCAAAGTTCCGGCGGCATTCCTATCTCTTGACTGGTTTTCCCGAGGAAGAATGAAATTGGTTTTCCTTGAGTTCGGGCAACTGCTTCGTTGACATAAATATAACGCAGTTCTTTATCGGTGCGGATAATCACATCGGGCGTATTTTCTAGCAGCGTTCTCAGTTGCTGTTCGCTGCTAGACAAAGCTGCTTGTGTTTGCTGTCTTTCAGTAACATCTCGCACCGTGCCCACGTGTCCGATAAGTTCCCCACAGTCGGAGAACATCGGCGCCGAACCAACATTAATCCAGCGCACAATCCCCTCTGCTGTTTGCAGGCGATACTCGATCGCATATTCCCCAAGTTCCCGAGTATAATCCAGCCATCGGCTCAATACGCGATCGCGGTCTTCCGGGTGAATGCAATTCTCCCAACCATCTCCTAAAAGTTCTGCCAAACTCAAGCCACAAATCGCCTGAGTGCGAGGGTTTGCATAGGTGTAGCGCCCCTCAAAATCTGCCATAAAAATTCCCACAGGCGAACAGGAACTTAAACAGCGAAATCGTTCTTCTTGAGCTTGCAGCGCTTCTTTAGCTACTGTTAGCTCAGCCGTGCGCTGTTTGACGCGGTTTTCTAGCTTGGCGTAGGATGAAGCCAAGGCTATTTCTGCTAATTTGCGATCGGTAATATCGATACCACTTGCGATCGCATATTCTACCAAGCCATCAATACCCAGCATCACTGTATTCGACCAAGAAATGAAGCGCTTGGATCCATTTTTAGTGCGCCAATAGTTTTGATATTCGCTGTAAACAACTTCTGCGTTTAGATTAGCAAAAACTGTTTGAGCTGCCTCAACTTCTTCGGGAATCAAGAACAGATCCCAAACATATTTATCCAGAACTTCTGCTACCGAGTAGCCAGTTGTTTTTTCGCAAGCTTGGTTGAATCGCACAATCCGTCCTCGACTGTCGAGAACTACAATCAAGCAAGCTGTGGTATCAGTTACTTTTGAAATAATCTGGCGTTCTATTTCTAGTTCTTGTTCTGCGGACTTTAAACCAGCATACCAGCCGCCAACCATTGCAGCGGCAAGAAGTAAGATTGCAGGAGTTGCCTGAAGTGCAAACAGTAACAGAGTTGTCAGCAGTAAGGCCGTGCCTGCGGTAAATGTAGCAATGCTGTAAGATTTAATGGGTAAAGGCAAGACCTGAAACCGACTCATTTTTTTTTGACCTGTAGCGATGGCGCGATCGCACTATTTCTGTTTGTGCCTATAAAACAACATGGTTAAAAAAAATTATGTGTTTTTTCTATACCAAACCACATTTGTCGGCGCCGTGCCATCTTCCCACAGACAGATTTGCTGAAGTCAGTTAACAGTTGACAGTTGATAGTAGTCATTAGTAATTAGTCATTAGTCATTAGTCATTAGTCAGTAGG
>RDYZ01000293.1 GCA_004293855.1 Oscillatoriales cyanobacterium
AGGCCGCCTGTTTGTCACCACCTTTGCTTCGTCGGTTCACCGCGTCAATATGATTCTGGAGCTGGCCGAAAAGCATAATCGTTACGTGGCGATCCTGGGTCGATCGATGCTGAATGTGATTGCCCACGCCCGCGATCTGGGGTACATTCGCTGCCCAGACAGCCTATTCAAGCCCATTCATGAAGCTCGCAGCATTCCCGATGAGCGTCTCTTGATTCTATCCACAGGTTCCCAAGGTGAACCCATGGCTGCTATGAGTCGCATTGCGAATCAGACTCACCGTCAGATGAAAATCAAACCGGGTGACACCGTAATTTTCTCCGCGAATCCGATTCCGGGTAATACCATTGCGGTGGTGGAAACGATCGATAAGCTGATGCAACAGGGCGCCAACGTCATCTACGGCAAAGGCCGGGGTATCCACGTTTCGGGCCACGGGTTCCAAGAGGATCAGAAGCTGATGCTAGCGCTGACTCGTCCGAAGTTTTTTGTCCCGGTTCACGGGGAACACCGGATGTTGGTGCAGCACGCGAAAACCGCTGCGAGTCTGGGCGTTCCGGAAGAAAACATGCTGATCATCAATAATGGTGATGCTGTCGCCTTGACTCCGGATAGCATTTATCTGGCCGATCGCGTTCATGCCGGTATTGAGCTGGTGGACTCGTCGCGGACGGGCATGGTCCACGATCGCGTCTTGAAAGAGCGTCAGCAATTGGCGGAAGATGGCGTGGTTTCCGCCAGCGTGGCCGTCGATGCCAGTGGCAAGGTGGTTGGTAAACCCGAAATTCAGGTGCGTGGGGTGGTTGGCTCGATGGCGCGAACCCAGCTTGATCGCATCTTGACCACCACGATCGTCAGTACCGTGGCGGATCAATGGTCGAAACATACGACGGGCTCCGGCTCTGATACGGATACGGACTGGACGGGTTTACAAGCGGTTATCGAACGCGATATGCAACGGATGCTCCGTCGTGAATTGCAGTGCGAGCCCCTCGTTTTGGTGTTGGCGCACCAAGTGGAAACCATGAGTTCCACCGGAGACGTGCGTGAGAACCATCCGGGTCAAGTCCGATCGGCGAGTTCAGAGGCTCTGATCGTGGAAAATGCCGTCAGTCCCATGCTCGAAGCGAGCGGTGGCAAATCTAAACCCCCCGGTCGTCGTCGAACCCGATCGACGGCGCGTGCCGCCTCCTAAGGCCCTCGTCACCCGTCGCGACGGGTCGGTCGTTACTAAAAGCCCCGCCTCCAGTCTGGAGGTGGGGCTTTTGAAGATTTGGATCATTGGTTCAGGGGTGAACGCACGTTACAAGCGCACTGGAATCTGACGATCGTGTAGATGCTGCTTAATTTCCGCCACACTGAGTTGACCATAGTGCAGCAGCGACGCCAAGAGAGCGGCTTCGGCTTTCCCGTCCGTCACGGCATCGTAGATATGATCACAAGTCCCCGCCCCGCCGGACGCGATCACCGGAATCCCCACGCTTTCGGCGATCGTTCGGGTCAATTCCAGATCGTAGCCCGCCTGCGTCCCATCCGCATCCATACTGGTGACGAGTAACTCACCTGCTCCGCGTCGTGCCATTTCCTCCGCCCAGGCGATCGCGTCAATCCCTGTATTTTCCCGTCCGCCTCGAACATACACATCCCAGCCGGGATTCTGAGGATCGAGGCGACGGCGTGCATCGATCGCCACCACGATGCATTGTGTACCAAATCGATCGCTGGCCCGATCAATCAGATCTGGGTCTCGCACGGCTGCCGAATTAATACTGACCTTGTCCGCCCCAGCCCGCAACAACTTTTTAATCGTCTCCAGAGAGCTAATCCCCCCACCCACAGTGAGCGGGATAAACACCTGTTCTGCCGTCCGATAGACCACATCAAAAATGATGCTGCGCTCTTCATGGGTCGCCGTAATATCGAGAAAAACCAGCTCATCCGCTCCGGCCTCGTTATACGCCTGGGCCAGCTCGACCGGGTCGCCCGCATCCTTGAGATCGACAAAATTAATCCCCTTGACAACACGACCGGCTTTGACGTCCAAACAGGGCAGAATACGTTTTGCAAGCATGGTAATTCGGTACGGAGAACGGGTTAGGGGCAGAGCTGATTTAGATTATTCAGGGGCCAAGCCTTGGAATTATCCGGCTGATGGGTCGAGTTCTCGTAAGAGATCCTCTGACAATTCAAAATTGGCCGTCACCGTTTGCACATCGTCTAGATCTTCCAGGGCATCGATTAATTTAAGCAAAGTTTGAGCCAAGTCGCGATCGTGGACTTCCACACTATTGGACGGAATCCAGCGCGGCTCAGCTTGAATGACCGTTAAGCCGTGGGCTTCCAGACCTCGGCTCATGGCTTCTAACGCTTCAAACGCACCGAATACGTCCGTTAATACGGTTTCGGCCTCCTCATCTTCGATCGTCTCGTAACTCTCCGCCCCCACCTCAAGCGACGCTTCGAGCAATGCCTCTTCCTCAAGCTGACCGGCCAGGGTGACCACCCCCTTATGCTCAAACATCCAGCCGACGCAGCCCGTTTCGCCTAAATTACCGCCATTTTTGCTAAAGGCGACTCGCAGATCCGCAGCGGTACGATTGCGATTGTCCGTCAAGGCTTCGATTAATACCGCCACACCACCCGGCCCATAACCTTCGTAGCGAATCGCTTCGTATTGCGCCTCATCCCCCGATCCCTGTCCCGATCCTTTGGCGATCGCCCGTTCAATATTGTCGTTCGGAATGCCCGCTGCCTTGGCTTTGGCGATCGCACTTCGCAACTGAAAATTTGCGTCGGGATCGGGCAAACCATTACGTGCCGCGACAATAATTTCACGGGAAATTTGGGTAAAAACTTTTCCTTTTTTGGCGTCCACCCGCGCCTTTTGACGCTTGATGTTTGCCCATTTACTATGTCCAGCCATAACGTCGATATGAAGACCAATCTAGGGCGTATCATCCATTAAGCAGGTACGCTGTGGAACGACCCTACCGCAAGCAGGAGCCGTAACCCTGGCTCGGTCAGCGCTAGAAATTTAATTGATGATAGCCCCTAGCCAGTTCAGGATAGATGAATACCGGCTTAAAACTGCACACTGCCCGCCAGAGGTTCGTGGATCTGAGGGCATCCCCCCAAGCACGACTAGCTCCTCAAGGATCGGTCAGGCTCGGCTTGTTTTAATAAAACAAGGCTCGCCGCACGATGTAGGCGATCGTGGCGGCAGCACAGGCGATCACCAATTGACCCGGTATTGCAGCGACCGAGTACGTCCAAACGATCGACCAAAACTGATCACGGGGAAGACGCAGGATGACCGCATACAGCCAACCGGTCACATGAATGCTGAGCAGTCCGGCCAAGCACCCTAGGGCTAAGGTTTCAAGCTGGCGACGCGATCGAAATGCAATCCAACCGCAAACCCAAGCGCCCGGTATAAACCCTAACAAATAGCCAAACATGGGTTGTGATGTGTAGTCCCACCCTCCACCTTGACTAAAAATCGGAAACCAAGGAGTGAGACCGAGGGTTAGATAGGCGATCTGGGACAATGCCCCTGCATTTTTTCCACCCAGACACCCGACCAGTAGAATCGCGCCGACTTGGTAGGTGACTCCCAAAGACAACACCAGCGAATCCGAGCCACCCCATGCCGATAGTGGGCTGGTTAGGGAGGCTTCGATCATTGTGCCGAAAATCGTCAAAAATAGGCCAACAAATGCCCAGAGTAATTCGAGAAGTGGATTCAATGGGTGGTTCACTCAATACGACAACAGGGTCACGATGAAATCGCTAGAGCACGATACATCGTTGAGATGTCACGTAACGATAACAGGTCACCTTGAAGATTACCCACCCAGTTTTCCCACGAATTTAGATAGCGTCGCTGGGAGGTTTGGTAGTGTCCACGTCGCTGGGAGACGTATCCACGTTGGGGATTTCGGGGATAAAGTCGGGGCGATCGGTTCCTTCCCAGCCCGGTGGTCGTTTGGAGTTGTACCAAGCCAGGGTTCCACCAATCACGGCAGCAATAAAACCGAAGATGTATAGCAGGGTGAAGGCTAGGGGAAATTGAAAGGGTTCTTTAATGGGCGCATCAGGGACGACGGCCAGCAGATTGAGCAGAAGGAAAAGTTTCACAGCAGGACGGCTCTCAATGGAAGAGTGTGAGCAAGCATTACAGTACTTCATACTAGCTCAACCCTTTGGGGTGAGCTATCGCATCCCGTTTCAAACGGGTGTAACCGGGGAGAGTGTATCACTCGGAAGGGCCTGCCGCCGCTTCAGGAGCCGGGAGGAGCATGGCCGGTACTTCCGGGGGGGGCATGGCGGAACCGGGATCGGAGACAGCCGGTGGTGCTGAGTAGGGATTGCTATCGGGGCTAGGAGCGGCGGGTTCGCTGCTGGAGCCGTAGCTGGATTCCACCGGGGCGGAACGATAGCTGTAGGTCGGGGCGGCGGGAGCCGGACTGCTGCTATAGCTCGAGGGAGCTGGGGTTGCCGATCCATAGCTCGAGTTGACGTAACCGGCGCCACTGCCAGATTCGGCATAGTCGTAGCGGTTGGGGTTTGTCCAGGTGCTGTT
>RDYZ01000476.1 GCA_004293855.1 Oscillatoriales cyanobacterium
CTGTAGAAACGGGTCAGCGTAGCTTGACCGACGCTTGTACCGCCACGGATGAATTCAACCATGGTGCTACCAACGATCGGAATCGCTTCGGGGACACCGCTCACAATTTTCACAGCCCAGTAACCCACTTGATCCCACGGCAGAGAGTAGCCGGTAACACCGAAAGATACGGTGATCGCAGCCATCGCAACGCCGGTCACCCAGGTCAGCTCACGAGGGTTTTTGAAACCACCGGTGAGGTAAACGCGGAAAACGTGCAGGATCATCATCAGCACCATCATGCTGGCCGACCAGCGGTGAATGGAGCGGATTAACCAACCAAAGTTCACTTCGTTCATCAGGTATTGAACAGAGGTGAAGGCTTCAGTTACGGTCGGTTTGTAGTAGAACGTCATGGCAAACCCGGTGGCGAATTGCACCAGGAAGCAGACGAGCGTGATACCACCGAGGCAGTAAAAGATGTTGACGTGCGGAGGGACGTACTTATCAGTGATGTCATCGGCGAGCGCTTGAACTTCCAGGCGCTCGTTGAACCACTTGTACGCCTTGGATTCTGTGACTTCTTTCGAGAACATAAAGCCAGTGCGTGGATATATTGCGTTTTTTTTGAAGGTTCCGATCGCCCGATATTGACATCGTCAACGAGTCGGACTCAGATTGACATGCTCCCCGGACTTAAAGTCCGAGGATTCTAAAGCTAGGCGAACAGGCGAGGCTGCTGCTCTACTTTTTGGCTTAACGCTTCAACGGGCATTGCTAGCACGCTAGTCTGATGCGCCCTCCACGTTCGTTTTGAGTCTCCGAGTATCTCCCGGCGACTTCGTATACTCTAACCAAACAGAGGCAAGATGCGGACTCAAAGTCCGGGGCTTGAGACCCACTCTAGAATGGTCAGTGGCTTCGTAACGCTCTAGAGATCCTTACTTACTAAGAAAATGTAACACAACTTAGCAGTTTGCCTCGTATGGCTTCGGGATACATTCTTTTAAATTCTGACAGATTTTGCTCGACTTCAACCCTTCATCGAACCCAACCCGTCTACCCGACGAATCAACGTTCGGATCATTGATCCGCGAGCGTGGTGTCACCTTTCAGATCGGTGATGCATTCTATCGCAAGTCGAGCCGTCTGAGCCGTGATCTATCGGTGCTGG
>RDYZ01000320.1 GCA_004293855.1 Oscillatoriales cyanobacterium
CCGAAGGAATTCGCCATGACGATCGGGTAGGTTCCCGATTCGACGTAATCAGCGTAGAGCATTTGCCCCGCCGATTCCGCGACGTCTGCCGCCGTTTTCTCATAACTCCAGTCGCGCAAAAAGCCGGGATTGCTGCTGTCGCCGATGCGCTGGGAAATCGACGATCGATTTTCACCATCGGCACACAGCAGGCTGTAACCCACGGATTGGGTGAGGCGAATATCACGGGCAAACGTACCGTCACTGGCCGCCACCAGCACTTCTTGCCAATCGCGGAAATAGGCCGCACGACGGGATTGGACGTGGTTGGCTTGGCGTTTCAGGCTGTCGTTGGCTCCGAGCAACACGTCGCTCATTTCACGCATCGAGCTGGTTTCACCGAGCCAGATGTTTTTATTGCGGCTGGTGCCGTAGTCGCGCAGGGGTTCGAGGTTAACTTCGGGCGCGAAGGAGGTGGCGCTAGGCAGGGTCAGCCCCAGGGTAGACAGTGCTTTATCCATCGCGGCTTTGAGGCCCTTGAAGGACAGATCATTCGTGCTGACGTAGCAGTCGGTTTCGCCACGAAAAACGCGGACACCAGCACCAGTGGATAGGGCGGGTGACAGGCTGGACATAATATCGTCTTCGGCGAGGGCACTGATGTAGTTTTTGCGTTCGAGGAAAAACTCGATCAGGCTGGCTCCGGCGGCGCGTCCGAGGCCGAGGAGGGTCGCGAGGGGGTCGCGCCAGGTGTCATCGAAGCGATCGGGGGTGGAGCGGTAGTCGCGGGTTTCGAGGTCTTGGGTGAGCAATGCAATCATGGGCGATGTCCTCGCGATCGTGCGAGCGTGGGGAGTTTGTTAAATGGTTAACGTATTTTAACAATTTCGCGGGATCGCGGGTTATTCATTCAAAACTTACAATTTGTGACGGTACGTTTGCGGTGGAGTTCCGATCGGGTTCGGATTCGCTGATGTCGTTGCGATCGAAGCTGGTGGAGTTTCGGGAAAATGGGGCGCGGTTGGGGTGTTTGATCGATCCGCTGGGGCGATCGGTGGAGGTGTTGGAGAATCCGTCAGTGGTGTCGGGTGAGGATGTTTTGGTGGGGTTTAGGTTGGATTTGATGCGGATTTGGGGGTGATCGGCGGATGGGTGAAGAGGGGCGATGCTTACTGCAATCCATATGCGAAGAAATTATCATGATGGTGGGCAATGCCCACCCTGCTACCTTATCCCTCTTCTATCACTATCCGAATCCACCTACTAAGAGAAACTTGTGGGAGCCGCTTACACTGGTAGATATAGGGGCTGGAGATGTGATTTCTAAGAAAAATCCTGCGTTCTGAGTTTCTATTTCCTGAAAATCCTCAAGCCTTTGCAGAGAGGGAGTTCCAAAGTTTGACCGACTTGAGTTTTCTCGGAGAGTGACCAAAGAGGGTCATACCAATTCTCTAAATTCTTGCGACTCATCAGCCTTGATATGCAACCTCGAAAAGCACTATGAACGTCTTTCTATTTTGGAGAATTGGTATTGCTTGGCACTATCTCACTATGTTAAGTCGAATGATTATAATGCTGAAAAGCTGTTTCTAAACTATTTTGCAACCCTTGATTCATAAGGATTTCAGCGTTTTTTGACTAAAACAGGAAATCCTATATAGGACAAGGGTTTGAGCGATTTTTAGAAATAGCTTCTGATCGTATTCTGCAATTTATTCTAAATAGTCCTCCTCTTCCAGCAATAGAGAAAGTTGTACATCTCCCTTTGGAAATGCTCTGTCAAGTAGAGATTTAAATTGATTCCAGCTACTAGAAGCCCGCATAAAGCCTATAACAGTATGCAAATGTTGTGCTAATGCTGGATGTCCAACATTTTCAGTGAGAAACTGATGATGACGTGCTTTCCGTATACCCTCATCATTTTTAGGGTTTAACGTTTGAAGCTCTTCTAAAACACCCGGAGCTAATCTTTCGTAAACTATATCATTAGTATATTTTCCCACCACCGATGGACGATTTACTTTCATTCCTTTCCAATCCCATTTTCGCAATCGAAAGATTTCACGATAAAATTCGTCGGGAAATCTTTTAGCCCATGTTGCGAATTCTTTTTTGAGATAGATATCTAATATTTTTTGGAGAGCTTCCTTCTCACGAGTTTTTTGATACCCAGTGGCCTCATCAATAAGGGCAATAATTCCAACTTCCGCTAGTCCTCGGACTAGTATCTCAGCGGCTTGAGCACGATGCAACATTTTTTCACTTAAGGCTCCTGCCGCACGAGCTTTAAGCCATACATTACAAATTTCAGGAAGCGCTTGTGCGGCATATCCTTTCTCTATTCGATTGCCAACAGTATACTCAATAACGGCAAGAGAATTGGGAATTAAATCTTCATCAAAAAAGGGGAGTAAACTTTTTGATGCTAAAAACACTGGCAAAGGTTCTCCAGCATCTTCTGATGCTTTTTTCGCTCTTCTCAGGGAGCCAGTTCGCCCACCTAATGCCTCTGCAATGCCAGTCTCTGATAGAACTCTCTGTCCATTATCCAAAACAGCACATGGAAGACTCTGCTCACCAATAATCAGCTGTCCTCTATACTCATCAGCCTTAGGCAAACTATCTATGTTTTTTTTGTTCCATCTTGACGCAGCAGCTTTTTGAGCAATTTCGCGGCGTTTTTGTGGGTCAAGCTTTTTAGCGCGTGCTGTTCCCCCTTTACTTGCACCACTCTTGCTTGAATTTTGCTCGGATTGTGAAGAATGATTCTCCATAATTAAATAACTCGATAATATCAGGTACTTCTAAAGTCTATGATAAACGGCAACATTCAGCAAGCATAAATCTATGCTTGCTATGAATTGGCGGAACTATTGATCGCCAACGCCTCAGTCAACTCTGCGATCGCTGGTAAATCACCGACCTGCAACTCTTCGGCTCCATTCCGAATTAGAGAACTCCTTGAACAGATTGCATACTCTAAAACACCTCACCCATTTTCCCCACGGGGTAAGCTTGCGTATACTGTGAACGCCACGATCGCGCGAATTTAAACGACGATCGCATCCCCCCCACCGTCGCCCCCTTCGTCTGCATCGCATCCCCCCCACCGTCGCCCCCTTCGTCTGCGTGCCATGCCCCCCCTCGACGATCGCCTCAGTTCCGTTAAACCTGTGCGCTACCTGTGGGCCATCGGTAGCCAGACTGAAAATGCTCCGATCGGAATGACGATCGCCGATCGCTATCACGTGATCGCCCCCCGCATCTGGATCGATCGCACCCCCGAACGTGTCCCCGAAGCGCCCCCGACCCTGCCGCCGGAATCACAGATCTACCTGAAACAGATCCGTCACTCGTTGCATATTCCCCAGGTGTACGGCTTTTGTGACGGACGCGGCCAAGGCTTGGGCGATGTGATGCTCCTGGAAAATGTGCCGATCGACGAGCACGGCCAGCTTTACCCGAGGCTCGAATCCTGCTGGTCCCAGACTCGACCGGTTCGTCACGCCTACTGGCTGTCACAGATCCTTGACCTGTGGAAACTACTAGAACCCCAAAAACTCGCCGCTAGCTTGCTCGATCCCGACAATATCCGCGTCCAGGGCTGGCGCGTCTGGCTGCTCGAACTTAAACCGACGATCGGCAAACCCAGCCTCATTGACCTTGTGTATCACTGGCGACGCTGGATCGATCAAGCCGATGCCACAGACCCCACCTCGCTACAACTGCTCGACCTTTGCCAACACCTGCGATCGCCAGCCGCCGACCTAGACAGCGTCAGCGATCAGCTTGACCAAATTTTGCTGGAAGCCGCTGCCCGTCTGCCATTGCGTCTCAGTAGTTTCGGGATTAGCGATTCGGGGCCGAGCCGCTTACAAAATGAAGATAGCTGCTACCCGATCGCAGAAGATATGGGCAGTGCGACCGAACTGCGAGGGGTCGATCAGGCGAATCTGGCGATCCTGTGTGATGGTGTTGGCGGTCATGCGGGGGGCGAAATCGCCAGCCAGTTGGCGGTCAAAACCCTCAAACTACAGGTCGAAGCCTTTCGTAATATTCTGCGGACCAAACCCTGTGTTCCGGCGGCGGTGATTTGCCACCAAATTGCCACCATGGTGCGCGTCACCAACAATACAATCGCCCAGGAAAACGATGCCCGCGATCGGCTCGATCGTGAGCGCATGGCGACCACCGCTGTGATGGCATGGCAGATTGCCCAAGCGCCTCCCATCACCCGTCCCTCTAAGGTGGTATCGATCGCGACCGCATCCCGGACCGCTCCACCCACCAATCCCCCCAACGCCCACGAACTCTTTATCGCCAACGTTGGTGACAGTCGTGCCTACTGGATTTCAGCCCAGTACTGTCAGCAGCTCACCGTGGATGATGATCTCGCCACCCAAGAGGTGGCCGCCGGACACTGCCTCTACCGGGAAGCGATCCAATACGACGAAGCCGCTGCGTTAACCCAGGCGATCGGCACACGCGATGGTGCAAGTATTACCCCCAATGTGCGCCGCATTGTGATCGAGGAAGATGGCGTGTTGCTGCTCTGTTCCGATGGTGTCAGCGATCATCAATGGGTGGAACAATCCTGGAAAACCTTTGTGCCGCCGTTACTAGAAGGTTTAACCACCCTAGAGGCGACGGCGCGGGACTGGCTTGAAGTCACAAACGAACAGAATGGTCATGACAACGCGACGATCGTGCTGATCGATTGCCGGGTGTCGGAACCGGTTCCGAGTCCGCTGGAAATCTTCGACCCGAAAGCCAACGATCGCCCCACACCCACCACCACCGATCCCAGGGATCGCCTGACCGAGTCTTCCCGCGCTCTCCTGTCCATCCCGGCCAATCCCGAATCGACCACCGAACCTTCCCGCCGTCGTCGCCCCAAACCCACCCGCACCCAACAGCTCAGCGTGGCGATCGCGATCGCCATTTTGGCCTGTCTAGGCGTTTGGTTCAGCCTTAAATCGTTTAGCAATCGCGATCCGGTTTCCCCGCCCGCATCAGAGGAGACCAATTCCACAACGCCTTAACCGGGGTGTTTGGGGGATCAGGTTGCGGGTGTGTGGCGATCGCTAAATGTACCCACACTCACCACAGTAGCGCAGTACCAGGATCGTAATGTCGTCAGACTGTTGCACCTCTTCAGAAAAGTCAAAGACCGATTGTTGCAGCGTATCCAAAATGGTCTGTGATCGAGCATCCGGTGAAATTTGATTGAGGATCTCGATCGCCCGCGACTCCGTAAAAAATTCAGTGGCGCGATTGCGGGCTTCCGTCACACCATCGGTGTAGGCCACCAGACGATCGCCGGGCTGCAAGATAATTTCGGAAGTGGTGTAATCGGCCTCATTACTCACCCCGAGCAGCATTCCCGGTGATACATCCAAAAGCCTGAACGGCCCACCATTGCGCTGAATAAAAGGGGGATTATGACCACCATTAACGTAGGTGAGTTTTCCGGTGGGTAGATCGAGCAAGCCAATGAACAGGGTGACGAACATACCCCGCTCGTTACTGTCGCAGAGATTGCGGTTAATGGATTCAAGAATCGCTCCGAGCGCTCGCACACAGGAATGATTGAGGTTCGAGACCTGTAAGCGCAGCAGCGTAATCGCCCGAATCATGTACAGTGCAGCGGGGATACCTTTACCTGAAACATCCCCGATCGCAATACAAATAGTGCGATTATCCAGGCAAAAGGTATCGAAAAAATCGCCACCCACCGCCCGCGCAGGAATGACCGTTGCCGCCACATCCACCTGGTGGCGATCGGCGAATAACGGTGTGGCATGGGGCAGAATGTTGGACTGAATTTGGGCGGCAGCTTCGAGATCACGCCCTAATATCTCAAGCTTGAGGCGTTCCTCGATCGTCTTCAATGCCACCTGATCGAGCCGTCGCATCCGACTCGATAGATCCTGTAATAAATTTTTGACAATGCCAGGAATTGGGATCAGTTCATCCCAAAAAATCTGCTCGTTGAGCACCAATAACCGACAATCGGTTTCGGCTCGCACGTAGGCCGAGACGGGCTTATGCTCAATGATCGACATCTCACCGATGCACTCACCGGGCGAGATCGGAAACCCTAAATCAGGCTCGATTTGTAGGCCGTGATCGCTGTCCAGAAAGACCTTTAAACTGCCACTGAGTAGCAAATACAGATCATGGTTTTCATCTCCGGGCTTCACGAGAATATCGCCTTCGGCAATGTCCCGAAACGTCCCTTTGGTCAGCAAGGATTGCAAGACCGACCGATCGACGTCCTCAAAGAGCGCACACGAGGCAAGAGTATCGAGATCGGGCAGGGTATCCACGGGTCAATGGCTTGCATAACGCAAGGTGGCGGTGCGATGGCGATGACGGGCGCGAGGCAGTGGTTATGCTGAGCAGGCGCGAGGCGATCCGGATCGAAGACGAGAGGCCGAGGTTTGGGACGTTGCCGTAATGTCGCCATAATTTAGCATCGTCTTGCGAGCATCGTCTAATTCTGCGTCGCGTAATTCTAGCCGATTCGTTTCGCCTTGCAAACCTGCATTCGCGCATAATTACGACCGTGTTTCTACGAGGGTTCGGGAATGAACCCCCAGAAGACCCACGGCTCGCCGATCTATTTTAGGGATTGATGACGCAATTCGAGGGCGGCCCGTGCCTGTTCTCGATCGTCAAAGTGGATTTTCGTGGTACCAAGAATTTGATAATCCTCGTGACCTTTCCCAGCAATCAGGACGCCGTCACCCGGTTGGGCTTCGAGGATCGCGCGTTGGATCGCGTCCGCTCGATCGGCAATCACGATCGCTGCGATCCCCTCGGGAATTCCAGCGACCACATCATCCAGGATTTGTTGCGGGTCTTCCGTGCGGGGATTATCCGACGTGACGACGGCGAGGTCGGATCGTTCCGCTGCGATTTTGCCCATGAGGGGGCGTTTGGTACGATCGCGATCGCCACCGCAGCCAAACACGCAGATCGTCCGCCCCGTTACAAATGGCCGAAAGGCTTTGAGGGCATTTTCGAGGCTGTCGGGTGTGTGGGCATAGTCCACGATCGCCGTAATATCTTGTTCGGGCGAAATTTCGACCCGTTCCATGCGTCCCGGCACACCGCAAAACGACGCTAGAGCCGCCACGATCGTCGCCAAATCACCACCAACGGCCAGCACAGCGGCGATCGCGGCCATCATATTTTCCAGGTTGTAACGACCGACGAGGGGCAGTGTAAACGGCAGCGTTCCGACGGGGGTTTTCAGCGTGCCGCTCGCGCCGGTGGGGGTCAGGTCCAGATCGCTCGCGTAAAAATCAGCGTCGGGATTGTCGAGGCTGTAGGTCCAAGCCCGATCGCCCAGGCGATCGATTAGGGCGAGGCAAAGAGTTTGGCTTTCGCCTCGAAATAATCCTCGAAACTGGCATGATAATCGAGGTGATCCTGGGTCAGATTCGTAAAGACCGCAACATTAAATTCACACCCCAACACACGTTTTTGATCGAGGGCATGGGAGCTCACTTCCATAACCCCCACGGTCGCGCCGTCGTCACGCGCCGCTGCGAGTTGGCTTTGTAGATCGATCGCAAACGGCGTCGTGTGAGTCGCCACCTGTTCGTAACCGGGCCAGCGGGCATAGAGCGTGCCAAACAGGGCCGCTGCGCGATCGCTGACCTGAAGCAAATATTCGATGAGGTGGGTCGTGGTTGTTTTGCCGTTCGTACCGGTGACACCAATCAGGGCGAGGGCCTCGCTGGGCTGGCCGTAAAACGCACTAGCCACCAAGCCACAGGCGGAGGTCATATCGGCGATCGGAATGACACACTGACCCGTTGCGGAAACTTTCGTCGCTGCCTCGGGGGACACCAACGCCGCGATCGCCCCGGCTTCGATCGCGCTCGGCCAAAACTCACCACCATCAACCCGTGTACCGGGCATCCCCAGGAACAGATCCCCGGCTTGGCAGGTTTGCGAATTGGGGCTTAAGCCTTTGACCTCTGTATCGAGAGCCGCTTGGATTTCTGGATGATCGGCGATCGTCGCCCAATCAAACGCGGGAATAGCCTTGAGTAAGTCGCGCAAGTTCACAATCAGGTCCTCTCTTGAGTAACGGCCATAGTGTGTAACGCTTGAGATGCAGACACCTCACGAGAGCCTGCATCCGTCCGCTTGTGCCGGATCTTTACGAGATTTTACGCTGATTCGGCGGGGGACGATGGCTCAATCCCCGCGTGGGTCTCCGCCTATGCTGTCCCGATCGCCTTCTGTAACCATTTTTCCAATTGTGCAGCGCCAAGGCGGGGCGATGGACGCGGGATGGGGTGCTCTCCTTGGTCTGCGTCCCGGTATCGCAGGACAGGGATTTCGTATTCGTAGGCCGCGAACCAGTCCTCACGAGTTGTGATGTCACGGGTTTCGATCGTCACATCTCCGCGCGTGGTCGCGATCGCCTCCAGCTTTTCGAGCAGTCCCTCGCACAGGTGACAGCCCGGTTTGTTATAGAGAATTAAATCCATGGGTCTAAAAACTGTAAAGAATCGCGGGCTGAGACTTTAGATCCAGCAGGAGTGTCGCAGCCTTGCCCAGACCTCAACCAGAGCTAAACGGTCTGCATCCGTCCGATCGAGGCAAGAAAAACACCAGTTCAACCGAGATCCAGCCGGGATCAAACCAGAATCAAAAGCGAGATCAAACCAGAATCAACTGGAATTAAACTGGGATCAAAGCCAGCCAGCCCTCATAGATCATCAAGGCTGCCATCACAATCAGCAAGCCACGAAATAAAAAATTGATGAAGCTTGCGGATAGGTAAGGCAACAGACGGGTTCCCACCTGGGCGCCAACCACCCCGCCCAGCCCCAGGCACAGTCCCGGTATCCACAGCACATTGCCCAACAGGGTGTGACGAATTAAACCCGAGGCTCCGATCGCCACGATCGCCCCTAAACTAATCCGCACCGCATCCTTGATCGGGGTACGCAACACCAACATTTGCAGCGGCACTAAAATCACCCCACCCCCCACACCAAACAACCCGGACAAAACACCCGCGACCACTCCAATCCCGATCGACGATCGATCCAACCCCCACCCGGTAGCGTGATCGGATTCGCCAGAGTCCTGACAATCCCCCTCATCCTCCTGTGACGCAAGCTGCTGACGAACCCCCATTAAATACACCGCAATTCCCTGCAACCCGGCGAAGGCGAACGCCAGCACCGCTGAAGAGGCATGCTCGGCCAACATCGCCCCGATCTGTGCCGCTGGAATCCCCCCGATCGCCAATCCCAAGGACTGACGCACGCTCAGATTGCCCGCCTGCCAGTTCCGCAGACTGCCCGAAATCGAACTAAACAGCACCCCCACCAAACTCGTCGCCGTTGCTGGCAACACACCAAAGCCCACCGCCGTTAGCATGGGAACCATCAGCAAGCCTCCCCCAATCCCAAGCAAACCCGAAAGCGCTCCGACAAAGAGACCGAGTCCCAAAAAGAGAGCAAGTAAAGTTAAAGGCACGGCGAGGAAATAAGTACGCGATCGCGAAAATTCAGCATAGACAAGATCCCACATCCTGAGGATGTTTCATGACCCTTCGATCTCATCAAATCCTGCGACCTATTATCACGGTTTGAGGACTTTTTTGAACGTGATTATGCAACTGCAACTGAAACACCTCGATCGTTACTTCTACCGAGAGTAGACCTCACTCACACCCCTTAGATTAAAGGAGTTGAACAACAGCAAAATATTGGGGTTTGACGATATTTTTGACGTGAAATCTAGACAGATCAGGGGTCGGTGGTATCATGTGCGTGAAACTTTGAAATCTATGCACGAAAGGCAACCTAAACTTATGAGTCAAGCACCTGTCTCTCCAGTGGTGCTCGTGATTCTAGATGGCTGGGGATATCGCCCAGAGACCGAGAATAACGCCATCGCCACGGCCAACACTCCAATTATGGATAGCCTCTGGGAGGTGTACCCACGCACCCTAATCCGGACGTCTGGTAAAGACGTCGGTTTACCCAACGGACAGATGGGTAATTCAGAGGTGGGCCATCTAAATATCGGCTCTGGACGGGTTGTCCCGCAAGAACTGGTGCGTATCTCCGATGCGGTTGAAGATGGCAGTATTCGCGAGAATGCCGCGATCGTCAAGCTATGCGAAACCCTAGCGCAAACGGGCGGCAGACTGCACCTGATGGGGCTTTGCTCAGACGGTGGCGTACATTCACATATCGATCACCTGCTCGGGCTGGTGGATATGGCGAAAGCGAAAGGGTTTACTCGCCTCAGCATCCATGCGATCACCGATGGTCGTGATACACCACCAACCCAGGGGCTGGAGACGATCGCCTCCATTCAGAATTATCTGGAACGGGTCGGCGTGGGAGAAATCGCGACGATCAGCGGTCGCTACTACGCGATGGATCGCGATAATCGTTGGGATCGGGTTGAGAAAGCCTACAACGTCATGACCGGTCACGCTCCGATCGTGGATCAGTCCCCGGTGGAGGTGATGCAAGCGAGTTATGCCACCGGCATTAACGATGAGTTTATTGAGCCGGTGCGTCTGACCGAGAACACGATCGCAGCGGGTGACGCGGTCATCTTTTTCAATTTCCGCCCCGATCGGGCTCGTCAGCTCAGTCAGGCGTTTGTTGCGCCGTCCTTTGCTGGTTTCGATCGTTCCCTGATCCCGGATCTCACCTTCCTCACCTTCACCCAGTACGATCCGAGCCTTCCCGTGCTGATCGCGTTCGAGCCGCAAAATCTGACCAATATTCTGGGAGAGGTCGTGGCGAATGCGGGCTTAAAACAGTTTCGGACTGCCGAGACCGAAAAGTACGCCCACGTCACCTACTTCTTTAATGGTGGTAAGGAAAGTCCATTCCCCGGTGAAGATCGGCATCTGGTGAGTAGCCCGATGGTGGCAACCTACGATTCCGTGCCCGCCATGTCAGCAGCGGAGGTGACGTTGGTGGCATCGGAGGCGATCGGGTCGGGTCAGTATGCCATGGTGGTGATTAACTACGCCAATCCGGATATGGTCGGCCATACGGGCAAAATGGAGGCTGCTGTCCAGGCGATCGAGGCGGTTGACGCCAACGTCGGCAAGATTATCGAAAGTACGGGCAAGCTGGGGGGAACGGTACTAATCACCGCTGACCACGGCAATGCTGAATACATGAAAGATGAGCAGGGTAATCCTTGGACGGCTCACACCACCAACGCCGTGCCGTTTATCCTCGTTGAGGGTGAACGACGCAAAATTCCAGGACACGGCACAGCGGTGGCCCTACGGGAAGATGGCCGCCTTGCCGATATTGCACCGACGATTCTCGATCTATTGGGTCTCGCCAAGCCGGTGGAAATGACGGGTCGATCGATGATTATCCCGGCGGAGTACGATGTGAAGCAAAACCGGACACCGGTCGCGCTGCACGTTTAGCTAGACCGCGAGCCACCCCGCTAGCCCCACAGTGAACGCACAGCCTCAGCCCTGACCGTGCCGCCACACCAAACGTCCCAAACCCTTAATGGGTATGGCAACGGCCGTGGCTGACCGAGAGGGCTGTTTTCCGTGCGTTCACACCGGGGAGTGTGTCAATGTACCCTAGTGCTATCTCTTTCTGATCGTTTTCGCGAATTTAACTTATGAACGTTGCTGCAATTTTTCAAGTTCTTTGGACGGGATCAGCTCTTGGACTGATTGCCCTAGTCATGCTCCACAGCCCGAAAGGCGATGGGATTGGCGCGATCGGTGGTCAGGCTCAACTGTTTAGCAGCACCAAAAGCGCTGAAACGACCTTAAATCGAGTGACCTGGGTTTTGACCACCTTATTTCTCGGTACGACACTTATCCTGGC
>RDYZ01000321.1 GCA_004293855.1 Oscillatoriales cyanobacterium
ATTCCAGCTATCATCGGCCTGATCGATTTTGTCCGTCCCTAATTCCATGACCACAATTGCGATCGCCGGTTGCGGCATCATTGGCGCGATCCTCGCCTACGAATTAAGCCGCCTTTATCCACGGTGTCCCGATCTCGATATCCTCGTCATCGATCGCCAACCGCCCGCCCGTGCGTCTACGGGTGCTGCGCTGGGCGTCATGATGGGGGCGATTTCCCTCAAAAAAGCGAAGAGCCGCGCCTGGAAACTGCGACGCGATAGCCTAGTGCGTTATGAGACCCTGATCCCGGAGCTGAGTGCGATCACGGGTCGATCGATTCCCTATAACCGCCACGGTATCCTCAAACTCTGCACCAGCCCTAAGCCCACACTCGAAACCTGGCAGACCCTAGCGGACGAACGCCGTCAGCAACAGTTTCACCTTGATATTTTGACGCCGGACACCACCGCCGATCGTTTTCCTGACCTAAGGCTTGATCAAACGATTGCGGCGGTGTACTCCATAGACGATCGCCAGGTGGAACCGATTCCGTTGCTCGAAGCGGCGATCGCTGCGGCCCAATCCCAAGGGGTACGCTTCGATTACGATGGGTGCGTTGAGTCGGGGATCACGGATGGCGATCGGCTGCTGGGTGTAACGCTGCGGCGATCGTCGGGGGTGAGCGAGACGTTGGATCTCGATGCCCTGATTGTCACCGCTGGGACGGGATCGGCCACGATCGCCAACGCTCTCATGGCCGAGGGCGAACCCCTAACCATCATGAACGTTCTAGGCCAAGCCCTACACCTGCGCCCCCCCTCCGCGCTCCCCCAAAACCACCCCGTGATCACCTGTGATGATGTTCACATTGTCCCGCGATCGGACGGTACGATCTGGGTTGGTGCAACCCTTGAATTTCCGCCCGTGGATTGTTCCGATCGTGCACTGTCCGATCCAATTCCCGATCCCCAGGCTCTGGATCACCTGAGACGCCGCGCCACCGATTTCTATCCCGCCCTGGAGCAGGCCGACGTGATTTCGAGCTGGCAGGGAATGCGGCCCCGTCCGGTTGATCGGAGCGCTCCTGTGATTGAGCCGATCGCGGGGCTGACCAATGCTCTCCTCGCCACAGCCCATTACCGTAACGGTGTTTTGCTCGCCCCGGCCACGGCGCAACGGGCGATCGAGTGGGTGCAACAGACCCAGATCCCCAACCCCGATCGCCGATGATGGCGTGCAGATAACTAAAAACCCCAACTAAAAGCCGTAACCGACACTGAAATACAAGCCATCGTCTTGGATATTTTTGCCCCGATCGGCCAGATCGACGAGGGGGACACCGTAATCCAGACGGATGGAGAAATTCTCGAAGGGTTGCCATGCGACCCCGAGGCCCAGTCCTGCGAGAAAACGCTGATCAGTTTCCGTATTCGGGTTGTCAGAATCGTTCCAAACGTAGCCCAGATCGAGAAAGGGGGCGAGCTGCAAGACCGGCAGACCCGCAGTGTTGCGGATCACGGCAATCCGATCTTCGATCGAGAGCCGAATGCCGTTATCACCCGATCGGGCATTTTGACGAAAGCCGCGCACCGACTGGCCGCCACCAATCACAAATTGCTGGGATGGCAACAGCGGCTCACCCGAAAACTGGGTGTACACCTGGGCAATCAACAGGTGATCGTCACTCAGCCGCTGGACGCGCTGCACCTGACCGAGCCAGCTCAAAAATTGACCGTCCGGCACATCGCCCGAGTTCTCCGTCGCATGAAAGAGGGCAGTACCGAGGCGAAATTGCGATCGAAAGGCCCATGCACCCGAGGTATCACGGCGAACGTAGTCCTGACCAAAACTGAGCGTACGGGTTCGACTGCGTCCCTTCTCGTCGGGGCCAATGCCAAACGGGGTCGGCTCATCTTCGATAAACGTCTGGCTGTTCTGGAACGAAAAACCTAGGGAAAAGGCCAGTTCTTCCCGTGGAGTACGGACGATCGGCTGACGATAGGTCAATTCGTAGGTGCTTGAATCACCATTAATCCCGAAGGCGTCAAATGGCTCTTGGGTGATGCTGTTGCGGTTGGGCGAGGCGCGAAATTGAATCGCCCCATTCATGGCATTAATCGGCACGCGATAGCTGATGTTACCGAAGTCGAGACCATCAGTGGTGGTGAAGTTATATTCTGCTGAAAATTCATCACCAAAACCCACCACGTTACGATGACCGAGGCTAATGCCGATGCGTTCGGAACCCACCGAGGGCGGCGCATAGTTATCGGCTTGAATGCTGGCGGTCCAGGGATTGGCTTCGGTGACACGTACGACCAGGATGCTTTCTCCGAGCTCGGTTCCGGCGCGAAGGCTGGCTTCGACGGTCTCAAACAGGGGATTCGATCGCAGTAAGCGCAACTGGTTTTCCAGTTCGGTGGTGTTGAGTGGGGTCGTCGCCCCAAGTTCGATCCGATGGCGAATGTAGTCTTCGCGCAGGCGGTTTTCGCCCTCAACTTCAATGGCGGATAAACGGCCTTCGATCACTTGGATACGAACGGTATCGTTGATGACCGACTGTTCTGGCAGGATGGCGCGGGAGGTGATGTAGTCACCATCGAGATAGAACTGGGTGATTTGGTCGGCGATCGCCTGAAGTTCGGTAATCGAAAAGTAGCGCCCCCGTAGGTTACCAATTTGACGCTCGATCGCACTCTCTGTCAGGTAGCGGCTCGTGAGCGGAGCACCATCGCGATCAATCCATTCAAATTGATTCACCCGAACGGTATCGGGTCTCGGTTCGGTGCTGCCGAGTATGGTTGTACCGCTGCTGTCGGTCCCAATACCATCTGAGTCAGGGCTGTCTAACGCGGGTTCCTCGTTAGCGTCGATCGGCGTTACATCCGGGGTGGGTTGCCCAAAGTCGTTATCGAGATCGGGGTTGGGGTCACTCTGCAAGCCCGGTAAGGTGGGCGGAGTTTGGGCCAAGAGGCGGGGAGGGGCATGGTCAAGCCCGTCAGCAAACGAGTGGGCGATCGTCTCTGGGATCGCGGCCTTTACCTTCGGCTCCTCGATCGTTTTCGCTCTACTGACCTGGGCGTCATCGGAACTGGTGTACAGCGGCTGTTGTGCCAGCGGCATGGAAAAACCGTGAACCCCTATCCCTGTCTCCGGCTCGACTCCACGATCGAGTCGCAGACTCTGGCCGGGATCATCCGCGTCTCCCGTATTGTCCTGTAGCTGCGATGGTTCCAGAGCCAACATCGGGGCAAGAAGAGCGAACCCACCCACCAACGACCCCAGACTGACGGCCCACAGACGAGTCAATAACAAAAGGTTCACGATTTTTCCTACCTTCACAAATCCTGAAATGTAGTGTACACGAGCCTATTTCTAGCACTAAGACGGCTGTTTTTCGGGGTCTTCATGCGTGGACTGGGTGCGGTGCGGCCTATAACCAAAGATGTTGCAGATACAGCACGCCGATCGCACTGCCCAACGGCACAGTCAGGTTATCAATGCCCCACTTGGAAAAGGCTTCGAGCAGGGTTGCGATCGGGGCGACGATTCCCGCGATCGCCCAGACTGGCCCGCTAAACCCTGCCCCCAAGCCTAACCCCAATCCCAGCACAATCACCACAAAACTCGCCACCAACATGGTCAGCGACCCTTCCCAACTTTTCGCCATCCCCCACACACGATACCGATGGCGCCCAAACTTTTGCCCAACGATCGCCGCTAATCCATCCCCCCAGGCCATCACCCCAATGCCGATCGCCGCTAGGTGAGGTTGACCCTGGGCAAAAAAACAGCCGATCGAGACGCCGATACTAATCGCATAAAACAACGTCCCCCAACTGTCGCGACCAATGCCGTTCACGCTGGGCAAAATCGCCAGCCAGCGCGAGGCGATCGCAATGCCCGCTGCCACGATCGCTGCCGCCATGCCAATCCACGCCGGAATCTCCAGCCACCAGGCCAACACCACCACATGGCCCGTCCCGATATGCACCAACTTACGACTCAGTTCTGCGGGTAAATGCTGCGATCGATACAGCCATTCCGCCAGCCCGAGCAGCAACGCCAGCCAACCGCCGACCACGGCAATCCCGGACAGAACTGCGGGGGCGAACAGCTCATGGGTCATCGCAGTCAGAAGGTCAGAATCGGGAGACATAGTGCAAACCGTAACGAGATAACAACAATCACAATCGGACCCGTCGCGCGGCCAGGGTCGTCCGAGGGCCGAAGCGCCCCAGGGAAGCGTGCGATGATAGATAGAACCATACCGCACCGGCTTCGCCTCACCCTTGCAGGATTATCCCGAGGGGCTCTCGGGTTATCCCTCGGGATCATTTGGAGCGGAGCCCGTCCCATAGAATGCCGGTTTTTCCTCGGTCATGCTGTCATGCTCAAAGCTGCCTTGCTTGCGATCGTTCGGTTTTATCGCACCCTGATTTCGCCGCTCTATCCGCCCTGCTGCCGGTTTCATCCCACCTGTTCGCAATACGCGATCGAGG
>RDYZ01000322.1 GCA_004293855.1 Oscillatoriales cyanobacterium
GCCATTCGACTTCAATTCACGATCGACACGTCCTTCGCTCAGTCTGACCCCAATTTATGATGAACCAATCCATGAGTAGCGCCACCGCGCACGAGCCCGCCCTCCGTACGGAAAACCTGAACGTCTACTACGGCTCGAATTTAGCCGTGCGTCAGGTCAATCTGGATATTCCCAAAAATAAGGTGGTGGCTTTTATCGGCCCCTCGGGTTGTGGCAAAAGTACGGTTTTACGTTGTTTTAACCGCATGAATGATCTCATTCCCGGCGCTCGAATTTCGGGGACGATTTCGTTTCATGGTGAAAACCTCTACGCGAAGACGGTTGATCCCGTGGAACTGCGTCGGCGTATCGGGATGGTCTTTCAGAAGCCAAACCCGTTTCCCAAATCGATCTACGACAATATTGCCTTTGGCGCACGGATCAATGGTTATAAGGGCGACATGGAAGAGCTGGTCGAAACGTCGCTTCGCCGCGCTGCCATCTGGGATGAAGTGAAGGATAAACTGCGGGAAAGTGGTCTGGCGCTGTCCGGTGGGCAACAGCAGCGTTTGTGTATTGCTCGGGCGATCGCGATCGCCCCGGAAATTATCCTGATGGATGAACCCTGTTCGGCACTCGATCCGATTTCGACGCTGAAAGTTGAAGAGCTGATCCACGAGTTGAAGCAGCAGTACACGATCGTGATCGTGACGCACAACATGCAGCAAGCCTCGCGGGTGTCGGATCTAACGGCGTTTTACAATGCGGAAGCGCTCGAAGGTGGCAGTAAGGTGGGCTATTTGGTGGAGTACGATCGCACGACCTCGATTTTCCATAACCCAGCCGAAAAAGCCACCCAGGATTACGTGAGCGGTCGTTTTGGTTAAGGCTGTTGTGGTTAGAGTTCTTGAGTTTCCGATGTTAAATGGTTGATTTTCCAGGTCATGGTTAGAGAACCTCTAACTCATGATGGATAACCAGCAACGACAGCCTGGAAGTATTGCGTGTGAGATGGAATACCTCTAGGCTTTTGATTTGGGTGAGCGGGTTCCCAACTGGCTAGACCGGCGGAACGGTGACGCAACAACGCCAAACATCGCAAGTTGTCATCGTGTCGTCTCGCGCATCTGTGCATCCGGTCTGACAGGAAACCGCGATCGAGCAGAGCGGACAAACTTTAGAGGATGGAGAGTTTCGGATGAGTGATGGTGCAAAGCCCGGAGATCGCGATCGGGCAACCGTTCCCGCTACAGAGGTAGACGTGCCCGTTTTGGCGTTGATCTCGGCCTCGATCGCATCCTGGCTTTACTAGATCGCCTGGGTAATCCTCACCATCGCATCCCGATCGTGCATGTGGCCGGAACCAACGGCAAAGGGTCGGTCTGTGCGGCCATCGCTTCCGTTCTCAGGGCAGCGGGCTACCGGGTTGGACGCTATACCTCGCCGCACCTGGTGCGCTGGAATGAACGGGTGTGTGTTGATGGGCAACCCTTGGGGAGCGATCGCCTTTTAGCAGCGATCGAGCAAACGATTACGGCCATTGCCCGTGAACCGGAGGCACCGACTCCAACCCAGTTTGAAGTGTTGACGGCGGCGGCTTGGGTCGCGTTTGCGGCGGAAGCGGTGGATATTGCCGTCATTGAAGTGGGGCTTGGTGGGCGATTGGATGCGACGAATGTGTGCGATCACCCCTTGGTGAGTGCGATCGTCTCGATCGGGCGTGACCATTGGCAGCGGTTGGGCGACAGTTTGGCGGCGATCGCGGGGGAAAAGGCGGGTATCCTGAAACGCGATCGACCTGCTGTGGTGGGGGTCTTGCCCGAGGAGGCACGGGCTGTCGTTGCAGAAAAAATTGCAGCCCTTACCTGCCCAACGATCTGGGCGGAACCGGCGCAGTGGACAACTCCGACGCCAGCCGAGGCGGATCGCCATTCAGCCCAGCCGATCGCCCAATGGCGCGATCTCCGTTATCCATTACCCCTCCTCGGCGATTTTCAATTGCAAAATTCGGCGGTGGCGATGGCGGCGATCGTCCAACTGCGATCGCAGGGCTGGACAATTCCCGACGCCGCGATCTGGGAGGGGATGGAGCAGGTACGCTGGCCAGGACGGATGGAGTGGTTACGCTGGGGCGATCGGGTCTTTTTGCTCGATGGGGCGCACAATGTCGAAGCGGCAGAGCGCCTGCGGGTTTATGTGGATCGGGTCGTTCCCGCTTACCCCGATCGATCCATCCACTGGGTGATTGCCATGCTGGCTGTTAAGGACTTAAGCGGTGTGTTGACGGCGTTACTGCGTCCGGGCGATCGTCTCTTTGCCTTCGCCGTGGAGGGTCACAGTAGTGCAACCGCAGAGGAATTGGTCACGATCGCAACCCAGGTCTGTCCCCAAGCAATCACGATCGCCTGTGAGGATTTGACCACCGCTCTCGATCAAGCGCTTAAGTTGGGTGAAGCGCCGGATCATTTAACCGTATTCTGTGGATCGTTGTACGCGATCGGTAACGCCTATCGTGACCTTCCCCTAGAACCCGTCGCACCGCCCGTCACTTCGCCTCGATCGCCCAGCCCCAGTGTGTAACGCGGTGACCCCATCTATGCTTGCAGCCCTGCAACCCTCTGCTATGAGCCCGAACTTTGCCTACACCGATCGTCTTGCGGCCCTTTGGAGTCCACAGCTTTGGCTGACCGAAATGCTCGCAGGCATCCACAATCTCGGCGTCATGGCCCCGATCGTCTTTGCCACGATCTACATCGTCGCGACCGTTGCCTTTTTGCCCGGTTCCGTCTTAACCCTGGGGGCTGGAGCGGTGTTTGGAGTGGTCTGGGGATCGGTGTATGTGTTTGTGGCGGCAACCTTGGGGGCGATCGCTGCATTTTTGGTCGGGCGCTATCTGGTACGCGATTGGGTCGCTGCCAAAATTGCAGGCAACCCAAAATTTGCCGCGATTGATGCTGCGGTCGGGCGTGAGGGCTTAAAAATCGTCTTACTGACCCGTCTCTCGCCAATTTTTCCGTTTAATCTGCTCAACTATGCCTACGGTGTCACCGGCGTGAGCTTACGCGACTACGCGATCGGCTCGATCGGGATGCTACCGGGCACGATCATGTATGTTTACATCGGTTCACTGGCCGGAAGTCTAGCCACGATCGGCACGGATCTCAGCCACGATCCCCAGGCCGAGATCGCCCAACGTGTCCTTCAACTTGTGGGGCTAATCGCAACGATCACGGTCACGTTGGCCATCACCAACATCGCCCGCCAAGCCCTCAGTGCAGCGGTCGATCCTCCGGTTAGTAAATAAGTCAACCAACCGGAAAGACCGCCAACCTCCTCTCGCTACTGCCCAAATTCCAGCCGCGCTCGCTCGACTAAACCCGCATCGATCGCCGCTTCACCCTCCGCATAGGCCAGTGCTTCAATGCGAGCCCGTGCCTGCGATCGGACAAAAAACGGTACATTCCCTAGCATCGCCGTCGCCGCAGGCGTCCACTCCAGTTCACTAACGTCATTGGCGCGATACGTCGGTTCCATAGACATGGGAATACCCTCCGGATTCTGGTGTAGCCCGCCGAACGATTACGTAACAGCGGGTCTTTTTTCCGATTGTATCGATCGCGATGAAACCCGCACCGCGATCGACACGAAGGGTTACGAATGAGCTGAAGATTTATGTACCACGATGCCCCACAGAACCCAGCGAAGCCACGCGCAACGAATCTAACGCCCCCCGCAGGGCAACCGAAAAGTGGCATGTACACTATTATTGTTCGCATTCCCGTCCTATACCGTTCCACCAGCAGGTTTAATCCCCTGTTGCTCCCTGCGTCATGAGATCGAGCATTACGGCAATCTATCCCGGCAGCTTCGATCCGATTACGCTCGGGCATCTCGATATCATCGAGCGCGGCTGTCAGCTTTTCGGACGAGTCATCGTTGCGGTGGTGACCAATCCCAACAAGACACCGTTATTTTCGGTAGACCAACGGGTACAACAAATCAAGGCCAGTACCGCACACCTTGCCAACGTTCACGTCGATCGGTTCAATGGTTTAACGGTCGAGTACGCACAATCCCATGATGCCAAGGTTTTATTGCGCGGTTTGCGGGTTCTCTCCGATTTTGAGCTGGAACTGCAAATGGCTCATACCAATAAAACCCTATCGGCCACCACTGAAACCGTATTTCTGGCGGCATCCAATGAATACAGCTTCTTGAGTAGTAGCGTTGTCAAGGAAATTGCCCGTTTTGGTGGATCGGTAAATCATCTCGTACCGGCCTCCGTGGCGCAGGAGATTTACCAATGCTACAGCCACGATCGCGCAGCCTCGACCCCCACCAAACATCCGGGCAATCTGTGAACGACCAGCCTCCTTCTACCAGTAAAATTTCGTCTACAGTGATGCCAAATTCGGCACTAGATTCTGCTATGGATGCGGGAACAGCAGCAATGGGTAACACGGATCATTCGGGCGATCGTGACTCGAATTCAACCTCCATGCGCAAGGTTGATATTCAGCACGAGCTCAACAAGATCGAGGAGATGATTCTCGATAGTCCGCGCGTACCCCTAACGGGACGGACCCTGATTGATGAGGAACCCATTCTGGATGTCCTCGATCTGGTCCGCCTCAACCTACCGACGGCTTTTCAAGCCGCCGAAGATGTTTTGCGGCAAAAAGACGAGATCTTACGCCAAGCGGAACAGTATGGCCGTGACGTGGTCGAAGCCGCCGAAAAGCAAGCCATCAGCATCCTTGATGAAATGGGCCTGGTACGTCAGGCCAAAGCGGAAGCCGATCGCATTCGTGAGCAGATTAAGGCCGACTGTGACGCTGCCCAGGAACGAACCATGGCCGAAATTGAGCGAATGCGTCAGCAAGCCAAGCAAGAGGCAGAAGACTTAAAAATGCGAGCCTTGGCGGAAGCGCGATCCATTGAAGCTGGAGCTGACGAATACGCCGAGCGCGTCTTGCAAATGATCGAACAACAACTGAGCGATATGATGCGGGTTGTCCACAATGGGCGCACCCAACTCCAACAGGATGCTTCCTACCGTGCCCATCGCCAAGAGGCACTCCACCAAGCGCAACAACTGCAACAAGCCCAAAATTCCACCACATCGGGGCCTCAATCCTCAAACCCCATCCCACCCCACGCATCACGCCCTTCCCAGTAACGACCCAGTGGACATCGTACCCCTCACACTGGCCCGAGATGCTCCAAGCTTCTGGAGTGATTTATCCAGTTTGGGAAGCGTTGGGACTCGAACGGCCCCTGAGCTTCGATCTCGTGTACGAGTACAAAGAGGGGCGATACACTACCACCCTGGGGAATATCCAAGCCAGAAAGCCGTTAAGTCGAACTCAATCGACTTAACGGCTTACAGGTTTAATAACAGCACCACGATGGTTATCGTTGTGAACAATCAAGTTAGTGCTACGAATGTTGAGGATGTAGCACTAACTTGATCCCTACCCTTAACGTTTCATCCGACGTTTCATCGAGATTGCAGATATGGCCAAAGCGCCAACGGCAAAGATCGTACCTGGTTCCGGAACACTGGTTGGGTCGGAAGGCTCATCTACAAC
>RDYZ01000323.1 GCA_004293855.1 Oscillatoriales cyanobacterium
GCGATTATCTGCGGTTTTGGTCGCATGGGCGAGGCGATCGCCCATCAGCTTGAAGCCGCAGCGCTCCCGTTTGTGATCATTGACCATGATCCCGATCGCATCGCCCTCGCCGAAAGTCTGGGCTACCTAATCCACAGCGGCGACGCCACCCGCGAGGACTGCCTACACGCCGTCGGCATCCTCGAAGCCAAAACCCTAGCCACGGTGCTATCGGACGACGCGATGAATGTGTTCACCACCCTCACCGCCCGCGAACTCAGTCCCCAGTTGACGATCCTGTCCCGGAGCGAAGTCCTGGAAACCGAGCGCAAATTGCGGCTTGCGGGAGCCGATCACGTGATCCTGCCCCTCACGGTTGGTGCGACGCAGATGGCGAATCTGATGACCGAAACCAATCGGCGCGATTTCCTGAATCACCCCGAAGAACGAAATTATCTCAATGAATTGCTTGCCGACATTGAGGTGCAGATGGATGAACTGACCGTGCAGCAGGGTTCGCTAGCCTTGGGGCGAACGGTGATGGAAATGGAGGTACGTGGTAAGGGAGCATTTATCGCGATCGCCATTCGTCGCGCCGATGGCAGCACGATTTTTCGGCCTCATCCATCGCAAATGTTACAGACCGGCGATGCGCTGATCGTGATCGGCCATCGGGACGCGATCCCCGAATTTGCCGATCGCTACGAATTTCAACGCAAACACCTCAAGGTTCGCCGGGATTCGCTGCCGCCGGTTGTGTGACGGGCAAGGCTTGCACTTGATCGAGAATCCGATGAGCCAAGATTAACTTACTGGCCGACGGTAGCGGTGTTTGCTGACCCTGGGCGTCGATAAACACCGCCTCATTGGTGTCGCTACCAAACCCCGCTCCAGCCCGATCGACCGGATTCGCCACGATCGCATCAAGTCCCTTGCGCTGTAGTTTCTGTTGTGCCGGGGTCACGATATCCCCTGTCTGGGCCGCAAAGCCGATAATGCGTTGGTGGGGCTGTTTATGGGTCGCCAGTTCCGCCACCAGATCGGGGACATCGGTCAAGGGCAAATTGGCCGGTAAATCGGATTTTGCCAGCTTGGTAATGTGACACTGGGCGGGCCGTACGTCAGCGACAGCCGCCGCCATAATCAGCCAGTCCGTCATCGCAAACCGATCGTGCAGTGCCGATCGCATCTCATCCGCTGACACCACCTGCACTCGATGCACCCCAGGCACATCCAAGTCAATCATCGTTGGGCCACACACGAGGGTGACCGTCGCGCCACGGTGGGCTGCGGCCTGGGCTAAGGCGACCCCCATCTTGCCCGTTGCCGGATTGCCAATGAAGCGCACCGGATCGATCGCCTCCCGCGTACCGCCCGCACTGATCAAAACACGCTGACCAACGAGGTCGCGATCGCCCTGGGTGTGCAGTAGTGATCGAATGTGACTCACCACATGCTGCGGTTCGGCCATGCGGCCCGTTCCCAGACGATCGCAAGCCAGCAGACCCGCACCGGGCGCGATCGCATGGTAGCGATCCAGCTCATTGACCATCTGCCAATTGCGCTGCACCGTCACCTGTTCCCACATATCCGTATTCATCGCTGGAGCGAGCAAAATCGGACAGGTGGACGCCAACACCGTATTGGTCAGCAAATTATCAGCCAACCCGTAGGCTAGTTTCGCCAAGGTATTCGCCGTGAGGGGGGCGATGACGATGAGATCCGCCCATTCCCCGAGTTCGATGTGCAAGGGACGCCCCCGATCGGCTTGCCAAAAGTCGCGATCGGTATAGGCTGGGTGGCGGCAGAGCGTGGCGATCGTGAGGGGTGTGATAAACCGTTGCGCTCCGTCCGTGACGATCGCCCGCACCTCCACACGCGACCCCGTCAGGTGCGTGTCCAACCCTTGCACACCCAACTTGGCGAGGGTCGAGATAACCTCACAGACTTTATAGGCGGCAATACCACCCGTAACGCAAAACAAAATTCGCGCCGATTCGGTCATTGAACGCCGCTCTTACTCTGTCGCAACCCTTTGATGTTAGAGCGTGACGGGCTCGTGTGACTAGATTCAAAGCTGGTTCTAGCTCTCATCACAATCTTCAAATTCTAGTAAGTGGAGGTATGGTTCCACCAATTCGGGATGTTCGTAGGCGATCGCCCGCAACAAATGCCAATCTTGCAAGCCTGCAAACGGTGTCGGATACTCATCCGCTTCGAGGCGATCGGCCAAGGCTCGCACATCCTGTGCGCTCATGGCGTGGATTTGAGCTGTATCGATTGCAGTCATGACTACCCCCTACTACCGCTGCGGCTCGGATGATATCCGGCACGCAGGACGGAAAACATGATTCAACAGTTCCATCATACGGAACAACTGATCAATCGCGCCCCGCCTTGACATGTTTCGACATACGCTCAGGATGTCATCCGCTTCGGGTGAATTTCGATCGCCACCGTCCTCGCGTCCTAGCTTTTGCCCTATACTTTCCAGAGCAGAGGCACGATCCCGAAGGTGCACGTAGCACACCGGTCGTGGCTGAGGGGATATTTCAATCCTGAAGCTTCGATCCCACCGTCCTCACATATCTGTAGCAGTCTCCCAGAATTTAATGTTCAAGCAGCTCATCAACCAAGTTAAGCAGTGGTCTCCCGCTGAAGCCGTTAGCGCACACTGCGATGGCCCCTGTGGTGTTTACGATCCGGCATCGGCTCGTGTCACCGCTGAAGCTGTTCTATCGATGACCAAAAAAATCATCGATCTGAACGCTGGCGCTGGCGATACCGCGACGGCCAATACCCTGTCGCGCTATATCAGCATCAAAGAAAAGCAAGCTCACGAAACCAAAGAGCATATCCTCGTGCTGTGGACGGATTACTTCAAGCCGGTTCACCTCGAGCAGTTCCCCAACCTGCACGACACCATTTGGAAAGCGACGAAACTCTGTTCGGCGTGCAAGGTTGAAGTGAGCCTGCAACATGCCGAGGAACTGATGGCAGCCGTTGAAGAAATTCACAATATCTTCTGGGCGACGAAAGGCCGCGAAGTGGCTTTTGTTAAAGCGAGCTAGTGTGTCGGGTTAACCCCCTATCCTTTCGCCCGTAACTCATACAAAGCGTGACGTTCACAACCTACGATCGTCACGCTTTTTCGTGCGTATTTGATGGCTGAAAAATTGCTGCGTGTAGGTCAACATCATGCCGAAGCATCGCGAGACCATCCCTGCCTGTACGTTCTTCGATCTGGTCTTGTGGCTGCTGCGTCGCCGATCGCGCTTGCGTGTGGTGGGTCGATCGATGTGGCCGGTGTTGCAGCCCGGTGATGAAGTGTTGGTGAAGCCATTGGCGCGATCGAGTCCGAAGCATCGATCACTCTGTGTGGGGGATATCGTGACGCTGTGGCATCCGACACAACCCGGTTTAAAAATTGTGAAACGGATTGCTCAGATCGATCAAACCCTGGGACAGGCGGGCGATCGCTATTTTGTCCGGGGGGATAATCCAGAGGAAAGCACCGATAGCCGACAGTTTGGCTGGATTAAGGGGGATCTGATCCTCGGTAAAGTGGTGTGCCGCTTTGATCTGGATTGATCCGGCCTTGCACCGGTCTTGCACCCCGGATCGCACCCCGGATCGCACGCTCCCACACTGCGCTGACGGATTAACCCAAGACCTTGACGAGAAACTCGCGGAACACTGCGATTTCCTCTGGGCAGATGCCGTGACCGATCGCGAACTCGTGAAACTCCACCCCAATTCCCACCTGTTTCAGCGCATTACAGACCCGAATCGCCGCCCCAAAGGGAACCACCGGATCGGCAGAACCATGCATCACCAATGCCGGTTTAATCGTCACAGCTTCCGCATCTAGGGCGGCATGTAGATAGCCACTCAGCGAAACCACCCCCGCCAGCGGTAGCCGCATCCCCACATCCAGGGTCATGGCTCCCCCCTGGGAAAATCCGGCCAATACGGTTTGGGACAGGGGAATTGCGGTTTCGATCGCCACCCGCTCCAGCAAGGCCGCGATCGCCGTACGACTCGCCTCAATGCCCTCGGGATCGCGATCGAATTCCAACTGTGGCCCCAGCTCGTACCACATTCGCGCACCGGGCATACCGGGATGGGCAAAGGTTGCATTGGGGAAAATAAACTGACAATCGGGCAGATTGAGGGCTTGGGCGATCGAAAGTAAATCGCGATCGTTGGCTCCCCAACCATGCAGGAGAACGACGGTACTACGAGGGTTACCACTGGGGGCAGGAATGGCGATCGAGGTCAGTTCTAGGGGAGACATATACAAACGTTGTGAGCAGAGAGTCGGGGAGCCGTGAGCCTGTAAACCAAGCATCAGTCAGGCCGCTCAAGGCTAGGCGGGGCTGAATCTACAGGAGAGGAGTCTACAGGAGAGGAGACCGCTGGTGCTGGGGTGGATGGGACGGCTGGTTTTGCGAGTTTGGACGGCTGGTTTTGCGAGTTTAGTGGATTTTTTTGGTTGAGTGGCGGGGGGCGTTGTGGACTCTTGGTCGGAACTATCTTGACCGGCTTCACCTTTAGCGTCGCGATAGTCCTCTAACACCACCGCAGGAATATCGACCTTTTCAACCTCGGGAATCGTTTCAAGTTTCAACCCCACCTTATTGCCGCCGGATAACCGTTGGAGCAATTTGGGTTT
>RDYZ01000477.1 GCA_004293855.1 Oscillatoriales cyanobacterium
GATCGCCGTACGTTAAAACAGCACCACTCACCGCGTTTCCACAACGTTGCTACAACCCAGCCATTTTGCTCCAAAACATCCGCCATGGCTTTGGCCTGGTCGAGCAAAATTCCGCTAAAAATGCCCCAGGTATTAGGCCCGAGCAGGGGATTCATTTTAGGAATCAAATCGACGATCGTTTCCGCCAAAATATTGCACAGAATCCCATCGACGGGGCGCGACTGCGATAGTTCGATCGCTCGTTCAACGCTCCCTACACCGGAAATAATGCTATCGGACGCAATATGATTCGCCGCCTGACTGCGCTCGGTGGCCGTGATGGCAAGGGGATCGGTATCCACAGCGTAGACCTGTTCCGCACCGAGCAAAATCGCGGCGATCGACAAAATACCAGACCCACACCCAATATCGGCCAACACCGGCGACTTACCAGGACTAACGCGCACCTCCAACGCCTCTAGGCAAAGCTGGGTAGTGGCATGGGCTCCAGTTCCAAAGGCCACACCAGGATCGAGGACGAGCGGGATACGATCGCTATCCTCCGGAGCTTTGAGCCATGCAGGCACGATCACAAGGCGATCGCCCACATTACTAACCTGCCAATGATCTTTCCAGCTTTTTGACCAGTCCTCTTCTTCGATCGGTGACCAGCGAACAGATGGAATTGGACGCTCAAAGGCGATCGCATCCTGGCGCAGCCATAGCGATAAGGTCGCCAAATCCAACATCTGCGACGTGATCTGTGGGAGGTAGGCACTGATCAAGCTGCTATCGTCCTGGCGCTCGCTGGCCATGCCCTTACAGCCAAATTCCTCTAATCGCCAGAAGATTGTTTCTTCGAGGCTGGCATCGGCCACGATTTGGATTTCCCACCAGCTATTGGTCATGGGTTTGAGGAGAAAAGATGAAAGAAAAGCGGGCGAGGACGCGCCATCCACGGAGCGTAGAACCCTGATCAAGCAAGCCGTTAAACGCTCACCTCAACAAAAACCGAGGGATTCTAACTCTAACTGGATCAGCATGGGGAGCGTCCCATTTGTGTCACCCTCACCCTAAATCCCTCTCCCAACTTGGGAGAGGGACTTTGAATCGGTCTCCCCTTCTCCCTTTTTTGGGAGAAGGGGCTGGG
>RDYZ01000324.1 GCA_004293855.1 Oscillatoriales cyanobacterium
TTTAAACACTTGCATCATTGCTCTCAGTCTTGGAATTGTAATTGGAGCGATTCTATTTTTTGTAAAGGATGAGAAACTCGCGATCGCTGGCGGTGGTGGGATTTTTGTCCTCATGATGTCGTTAAATTACCCCTATCTGGCGATTTGGGCTTTTACGATTTACATGCCTTTTTCAGGCACAGTTACCTATTGGCTTGGCGGTGGAAATGCTGTTTTTCAGCTCGCAAAAGATGGTTTTGCCTTTCCAGCCTATTACCCAATCTATCAGGAATTCAAGAAAAAAAGACTGCCATTTTTGATGCCAAAAGGAATTTCCAAAGCGTTATCAATACTGGCTGTCTTTTTGGTATTGACATTATTTTTTGAAAATGTAGCACAACAATTTTCCAATAAGCCGGAGGGAAAACCGATCTTGATGGCTATCATTGGGATTAAAGTTCTTCTGGGATATTTGCCACTCATTTCCTGTACCTATAGCCTACTCAAGACGAAAGTTCAGCTAGTTTGGTTTACGCGACTGCATGTTCTCCTCGCGATCGCTTGTTGTGCTCTAGGAGTTATGCAATATCAAATGCTGTCATCAGGTGCTTGCCAAGGCACAGATCATTTGACCGGAGATGAGCTTTTCAAAGCAACCTTAGAATATAAATGCCTAGTTGGAGGATCTCTAGTCTTCAGTCCATCGCAAAATATGATTCGTTTACCCGGAACATTTGTTGCACCCTGGCAGTGGGCTTGGTTTCTCATTGGCAATACATTCACAACCTTTGCTACCACGTTTAGTGACCCCTCTATGAAGTGGCGTGGTGTCGGTTTTTTAGGTCTTGCCCTGGTATTTGTCAATGCAACAATTTCTGGACAACGTATTGCTCTACTGCTAGTACCAGTGATTACGATTGGTTTGTTAATATTAACAGGTCAGCTTTCAAAGCCAAAAACTTTTATTCCAATCGTTGGAGGTATTGTCATATTAATTGCTGGTAGTTTCATTCTCTTTCCAGATATTATTCAAGAGCGTATTGATAGTACAATTAGTCGCTGGAATGCCTCACCACCAACGGACTTTATTGCTGAGCAGGCTGGGCACTCGACGGGGGGATTTCAATATCTTGGAAATGGTATTGCACGTGCAACAAACTCTGCTCGCATGTTTGGAGAAGCTGCACTGATTGAGACCTATTATCCCAAGTTGATTTATGAACTTGGCCTCGGGACTTTAGCTTATCTAGGAGTCTTAACTGTGATAACAGTGAGTACTTTTAAGGCTTACCGATCGTTAAAAGATAAAGACTTAAGAAGTTACGGTGCATCGTTTTGGGTTTTCATCTTCTTTATTAGTTACCAAACTTATTATTACCCTTTAGATGTTGACCCGGTCGCTGTATATTATTGGATGTTTGCAGGTCTGATTCTGCGTTTGCCAGAGATTGATCGACAAGAGGATGAGCGAAGGCAAAAAGCTTTGGATAAAATCCGATCTTTACTGGAGTCAAAGCAGCTCAAGATATACATGAAGCAGCTAGAAAAAGATAAGATGCGTAAACCTTAAGTTTGAGTTTTGATGTTCTAGGAATACGATATTAAACCAAGGTGGGTGCTGTCAGCCTGTCGTAATTCAGGCCATTCTAAGTTTATTCAAAAGCCAAGGCGGAGAAACACATTGCTACCATTGCCTTTTATTACGGTTGTTATTCCTACCTATGGACGAGAAGAGCCTCTCGTTGAGACGATCGCCGATGTCCTCGCCCAGGATTATCCAAAATTTGAGACGATCGTTGTTGATCAAATTCCACAACATAAGCCGGAAACAGCGGCTTATCTCAATCAAGTTGCGAATGAAGGCAAAATTCAGCTTTACACTCTGAGTGATTGGGCGAGCTTACCCGGTGCGCGAAATTATGCAGTGCGTAGATCTGCGGGTGACATCATTGTGTTTATTGATGATGACGTTCGCCTCGAGCCAGACTATTTACGCAAGCACGCACGAAATTATCTAGATCGTCCCGATATTGCAGGGGTGGCGGGCCGGGTTTTTGACCGAATGAAGCTAGCAGATTCTCAGGGGGCGCTGCGTATTGAGCAAATGCCGCCAGAAGCGATGGACCCTGGTATCGCTTGGTATTATTTGGATCTGGTGCATACGGTCAAGCCACAGCCGGTTTTGTCGGCGCGGGGCTGCAATATGTCCTACCGACGCGAAATTTTCACGAAGCACGGTATTTGGTTTGATGAGCGGTTTCGAGGGAGTGCGGTGCGTGAAGAGTCGGATTTTTGCCTGCGAATTCGCAAGACAGGTTTAATGATTTGGTATGACCCGGAAGCTTCGCTGATTCATATTGGTGAACCGACGGGTGGGTGTCATGATGTTTCGACAAAGTCGATGGGCTATCAGGTGACGTTCTATCACAACCACTTTTTCCTTGGGTTACATAATTTAACTCTAGGCCAGTGCTGTCGTTTTTTTACGAAGCTATTTGACTGCCATGTTTTGGGGCATCCACCTTGCAATAAAAGTGGCTCACCTATCAAAATACTGGTCCGTTTTGGGTTTTATGTCTTGGGGTTCCTGGATGCTCTCAAAACTTGGGTGATGTCATTGTGGAATGATGGTCAAATCTACTCGCGTCTCGATCGCCATCGCGCTTCCTAAAATATGAGTGTTGAGATGCATCCATTCGAGTTAATCCGATGGATCTAGGGGTTGACGAGATGATTACTGTTTATTTGTAACCTAGTTAAAAAATGAGAATTCTCGTTGTCAGTCATACGTATATCGTTGATCTCAATCGAGATAAGTTTCGCGAATTGGCGAAGTTGGCACCGGAGATTGCGGTCACGATCGTAGTTCCAAAACGCTGGCGACCGGGTGGGGTACAAAATCAAACGATTGTTAGTCAACCGCTGAATGAGGGAAATTTTCGGATTGTTCCGATCGCCAATTTCAGCGAGAATCAGCAGGGTTTACTAATGTTCCGCTGGGAAATTGTGTCGCTACTGCGAGAATTTCGCCCGGATATTATTCATGTGGAACAGGGGGCTAAGGGTTTGGCTTATGCTCAGCTTATTACTTTAAATAAACTCCTCGGTCTCAAGGCCAAAAATACATTTTTTACCTGGTGGAATATTCCCTACGATCTCAAGTGGCCGGTGTCCTGGTTGGAGGCATACAACCTTAAAAATACCCACGGTGCTATTCCGGGAAATAAAGATGGGGCTGATATTTTGCGGGATCATGGCTATCAAGGCCCGATCGCGGTGTTGCCACAGCTTGGTGTGAATGAGGCGTTATTTCGTCCACAGCCCCAAGCCGAGCTTCAGGCCACACTGGGCTTAACGCCAGAGGATTTTACGATCGGGTTTATCGGGCGCTTTGTGGAAGAGAAAGGCTTGTTAACCCTGGCGCGGGCTTTGGAGGGAATGCCCGATCGCCGTTGGAAATGCCTACTACTGGGGCGCGGTCCGTTGCGAGAACAGCTCGAAACCTGGGCACGGGATCATGGGTGGAGCGATCGGGTGCTGTTTCTCGAAAGTGTGCCGCACGATGCGG
The DNA here is from genome assembly GCA_004293855.1 of Oscillatoriales cyanobacterium. Classification (GTDB taxonomy): domain Bacteria; phylum Cyanobacteriota; class Cyanobacteriia; order Cyanobacteriales; family Geitlerinemataceae; genus RDYZ01. The sequence goes on from RDYZ01000324.1 coordinate 3,548, forward strand.
TCTATCGCTACATTAATTTGCTCGATGTGATGGTCTTGCCCTCGGAAACGACCTACAAACTGAAAACCCTGTCTTCGGTGGGCTGGAAGGAGCAGTTTGGGCATGTGTTGATCGAAGCGATGGCCTGTCGTGTGGCGCTTGTGGGTTCAGATTCGGGCGAAATTCCCTACGTGATTGCTGAGGCGGGTTTGGTGTTTCCGGAAGGGGATGCGGACAAGCTGCGTCAGTGCTTATTGCAGTATCTGGATGATCCCACCTTACGCAAGACGAAGGCGCAATTGGGGTATGATCGCGCCCTCACGGACTACACCAACCGGGCGATCGCGCAAAAACAACTGGCGTTTTATCAGCAGGTTTTGGAGAATGCCTAGCTCTTGGACACGGTGTTAGGCGAGTGCAGGACGTTTACCGCAATGGCGATACTGGAGATAGTCTTGTAGGATCTGCGCGTGGTCAAAGCATAACGGTTGCGGTAAATCCGTTGGGGTGAAGAGTTGTAGGGCTTTGGCATCATCCCCCGCGATCGCCGTTCCCGTCGCGGTGGCAACATAAACCACACTCATCGTGTGTTGGCGTGGGTCTCGTTTGGGGTCGGAATACACTCCGAGCAGTTCAACGAGCGACACATCCAGTCCGGTTTCTTCCTTCGCTTCCCGCCGTGCGGCCTGCTCAACGGTTTCGCCTTCGTCAATAAAACCACCGGGAATGGCCCAGCCAAACGGTTCATTCTGTCGTTCAACCAAAACGATCGGGCGTTCTGGCCGGTCAATCAACTCAATAATAATGTCAGCGGTGGGGCTAGGGTTTCGGTAGGTCATCGAGGTCAGGCAATCGCTAAGGAATACGTAAAACTTTAGAACTTTAAATTTAGACAACTTTAA
>RDYZ01000480.1 GCA_004293855.1 Oscillatoriales cyanobacterium
CAAGACGCACTTGAGTCTTTAATTTTATATGGCTCTCAGGCACGTGATGACGCAAAAAATAGCTCTGATATTGATTTACTTATTATTCTCAATTCATTGATACATCCCTGTGACGAAATTGATGAAACGGCTGACTTTATTGCTCAAGTTTGTCTAGATTATGATGTTGTCATTTCGTGGCAATTCATATCTTCAGAGCAATTTCAACATCAAGAATCTCCCTTCCTGTTTAATGTAAAGCGCGAAGGGATCTTGGTATGAAGCCGAAGTCTCGTCAGCTCATTAAAAAAGCCAAAGAAAGTTATCAGGTTGCGGGCTTCAGATGTGGACATTTTATTAGAACAGAATCGACAATTTATTGAATTCACCGACAATAATTTATAGATCAGTGCTTGAACCACGCTGTAAAAAAAACGGAGTAACAGCTTTTATTATTTCAAATAGGGCAAGGTCAGCCCGTATAATCGTATGCGCAACAAAATGACCTACTGTCCGTAACTCCGCATGAGCGCTAACCTCCCCCCCCAGTACGACCCCAAAACCAGCGAAGCCAAATGGCAAGCCTACTGGGAGGAGCGCCAAGCCTTTATCGCCAACCCCGATTGCGTCGTGATCCCGCCGCCCAACGTCACCGGTAGCTTGCACATGGGTCACGCCTTCGAGCAGGCATTGATTGACGCGATCGTCCGCTACCAACGGATGCAGGGCAAAGACACCCTTTGGCTCCCCGGAACCGACCACGCCAGCATCGCCGTGCAAGCCATCCTGGATCAAAAACTGGCCAACGAAGGAACAACCCGGTTTGAAATTGGCCGGGAGGAATTTCTCGATCGCGCCATGCAGTGGAAAGAAGAATCCGGCGGCACGATCGTTAACCAACTGCGACGCCTCGGCGTGTCGGTGGACTGGAGCCGCGAGCGCTTTACCATGGACGCTGGACTGTCGGCGGCAGTCCTTGAAGCCTTTATCAAGCTCTACGATGATGGCCTGATCTATCGCGGGCAATACCTCGTTAACTGGTGTCCGGCAACTCAATCGGCGGTGTCGGATCTGGAGGTTGAACAAAAAGAAGTCGCCGGACACCTCTGGCACTTCCGCTATCCGCTCACCAGTGGCGAGGGTTACCTCGAAGTGGCCACCACCCGCCCGGAAACCATGTTTGGTGACACTGGTGTCGCGGTGAATCCCGAGGACGATCGCTACAAACATTTGATCGGCCAGACGGTAACGTTACCGATCGTCGGTCGCGAAATTCCGATCATTGGCGATGATCACGTCGATCGCGACTTCGGCACGGGCTGCGTCAAAGTCACCCCCGCCCACGACCCCAACGACTTCGAGATCGGCAAACGCCACGATCTGCCCTTCATCACCGTGATGAACAAAGACGGCACGATGAACGAACAGGCCGCCGAGTTTGCCGGACTTGATCGCTTTGAGGCGCGGAAACAGTTAATTCAACGCTTTGAGACGGATGGCGTTTTGATCAAAACCGAAGAGTACAGCCACTCGGTTCCGTTCAGCGATCGGGGTAAAGTGCCGGTCGAACCGCTGATCTCGACCCAGTGGTTTGTCAAGATTCGCCCGCTGGCCGATTTTGCGCTGAAATG
>RDYZ01000214.1 GCA_004293855.1 Oscillatoriales cyanobacterium
AAACCGAATACAATTCCAGTACCCGCAAAGGAAAAAGCCACAGGATAGCCACTCATGAGGATTAGAAAAAATCCCACGAACATGACGATCGCTAACCATTCAAATCCCATAGATCCATCTCTTTATTAGCTAAATTTAAATCGGACTGAGTTCGAGTCGATTTGATCAATTCAATCAATTTGAGGAATTACAAGATCACTCTAAACTGATAAGACGATTTTTGTCCCGGCACTGATGAATAACCGTAATTTTGTCTCAAGATATTTCAAGTTTATTCAATTAAAAATTTATTCAATTACTCAATAGGTAAGTGTTCCTCATCTTGATGAATTGCTTGAGAAACTTGAGTATAGCCTTTGAAAATGGCTAAATATTTGATGGCTTGGGAAATTGCCTGTGTCAGTGTGCGCGGGGCAAGCCGTTGGCATCGGATGAGATCTCCCATTCTCCCCACGTCCCATCGGGTAGATATCCCCAGGATTGCAATACAGGGTTCGTGCTGACCCAGATTCCCATAATACAGAAGGGAATTAAAAAGAGAACTGTACCTAAAAAGTCAATGAGAGCTTGCTGTTTTTCGCTTAAGTGAGCGTAAACAAAATCAACCCGAACATTGGCGGCATGTTTGAGAATGTAAGGAAAACCCAATAAAAATATGAGGGAAAATAAATACCATTGCAGTTCAATTAAGGCATTTGATGATAATTGAAGGCCAATCAGTCGCCCAATGTAGCGTGCAATGACATTATAAAAACCGACGGCGATTACAAGGGTCGTCAGCCAGGAGAGAGAATTACCTACTAAATTGGTGAATTTATCAATCTGCTCTGAAAGTTTAAGGAGCGATCGAATATGAGTTGGCTTAAAAGAAATAGGCAAGGTTTGTACGTTCCAAGAAATAACAACATCAACAAAAAATCAAAGGATATATATAGTTATAAGCCAAAAAATCGGAGTATCGCAGACAAATTTACCACACAGCAAATACATTAGGATATGCGACCCTGGTGCTCCGTATCGAGTAACCACACGCACCCTCTAACCGGGATGCAGGACATCCTTACGGCATTCCTACGCAGAGCGGGGAGCGACAGGCCGGTCTAACGCCACCGGATAACACCGCATTCATCTACGACAGCTCGTCGGTTGACGTCGTTTCTCTTGGACTTTCATCGTTGAGAAACCGATGTCTTAAAATTCGTCCCTCAAATTTCATGAACGTTTCTGCATACCGATCGAACCTCTGGCGCCAGTGTGCCGTCTGGGGCGTACGTCTCACGATCACGGCTCCCCTGCTGTTGGCACCGATCGCCCCGCTGCTCCTCACCGCCCAACCCCTCAAGGCAGAAACCACCCCGATGGGTGATCACGACGATCGCACCCACGATCATCACGAGATGCATGACGCTGAGATGCACGACATGCCGAACCATTCCGGCGATGATCACGGTGAAAACCACGGTGATGATCACGGTGAAAACCACGGCGATGATCACGGTGATGATCACGGTGAAAACCACGGTCACAGCTCGATCGAGGTTGATGCCAGCCAACCCATCCCCAATGTGGCGATCGCCATTCATCCCGATAGCGCTAGCGGTTGGAATCTCGAAATCATCACTAGCAACTTTGAACTCACCGGAGCGACCGCAGGCCAAGCCAACAGCTCTGACCAAGGCCATGCCCATCTCTATGCCAATGGTGTCAAAATTGCCCGAGTTTATGGCAACTGGTATCACATCCCCACCCTGCCCAGCGGTGAGGTCGAGCTTGAATTGGTCTTAAACTCCAATCAACACCAAACTCTGACGCACAACGGTCTACCGATCGCCGCGTCCACCACGATCACCACGGACTAGCTCCTCCGCCGGGTCGTTGCGGTCCCCCCGTCAAAGTGCCTCCAGGGACTCGCGTGCCCGAATATAGCTAGTTTCCAGCTTCTGAATGAGGGTTGAAATGCTGTTCCAGGAGGCTCCCGCTTCCACTTGGAGTTCCAGTTCAAGGCAACACTCACCGAATTCCAGCGCTCCGAGGGTTTGACTGGTGCTGCGAAGGGTGTGGGCGGCAAGCACCAGTTCCTCACGATCGTGTAGGGCTAAGGCAGCCCGCATGGACGCGATCGACTGTGGGCACTGAAACATATAGGTTTGAAGCACTTCCCGAAAGGTTTCAATGTCGTCAGCGCCGATCAGTTCTCGCAACGCTTGAACGGCAGCCGCATTGATCACGCTCTCAGATCCGTGGGCGACGTTCTGCGTGCTGGACGAGTTAGACGAGTTGGACAAGCCGTCCAATGGGTCTAACTCGTCCAACTTGTCCAAATCGTACACATGATACAGACCGGGTGAATTTCTCGTAGAGACCACCTGGACCAGGGTGTTTTGGCCGTGCTGGGTGGTCTGTTCCGAAGGCTTCGCCGTCGCCCGATCGCCCTGGTGTTCCGGGGTGTGAATCGTGGTGGTAACTGAGGGCAGGAGTCGCGGCGATCGATCCGAACGATCAGAGAGATCCGATCGATCCGCCTCCGTGCGAGGCTCCGGCTCAAGTTTGGAGCTAGATTCGATGCTTGGTGCGGGGCTAGTTGCGGGTCTCGAAACCACCTCGTCAACCTCCCGTGTATTAATCCCGCTGGCTTCCTTCGATTCCGATCGGCGAGTTTCAGCCCCCTGGGTCTCGGGCTCCGATTCTGTCGCCTCATGCGCCTGTGAACCACACCATTGGGTTAAAACCCGAATAATTTCCTCTGGGCGGATCGGCTTACTCAGGTAATCATCCATCCCCGCTTCTAAACAGGCTTCCCGATCGCCCACCATCGCATTCGCCGTCATCGCCACAATGGGGGGGAAAGAACTGCCCAACTGTGGCCCTAAATTCGTTTTGATCCGCTGGGTCGTTTCAAAGCCGTCCATCTCGGGCATTTGTACATCCATGAAGACCAGATCATAGACCTGGTGCTGAAGCGCTGCGATCGCCTCAAAGCCGTCTCCCGCAATGTCGGCATGGTAGCCCAAACGTTCCAGCATACTCACCGCGACTTTTTGGTTAATGACATTATCCTCAACCAAAAGGATACGCAAATGGTTTGGCAGACTGGCGGCCTGGGACTTGAAGGAATGGGGGATAAGAGTTTTGCGGGAAATGCGATCGCTTAGATCTGCATTCATCGCTTCCAGTATCACGTTGTAGATTTGATGCTGTTTAAATGGTTTGGTTAAAAAGTAGGGTGTTCCCAATTGCGCCAACATTTCCGGCGACAGTACGGTGTGGGCAATGGATTTACACAGTACCAATGGCACTTTGGATAAGCGGGTCTTCAGAATATGACCCAATTGAGTCAAGGCATCGAGGGGCAAACTGGCATCGCAAAAAATCACATCAACCGATGATCCCTGCTGAAGATAGGTTTGCAGCGCGGAGAGGGAACAGAAGGTGGTTACCTTCACCCCCCAAGGGCTGACCAGATGTGAAAAGCTGCGACAGTGGCTAACGTGTTGATCCAAAAACAGGACCGATCGACCGCTCAGAACGGACTGTTCACCACAGAGATCATTGTCTCGGAGGGAGGCATGGGCCGGAGCGATCAACGAAAACGAAAACGTAGACCCCTGACCAAGCTGGCTTTTCGCCCACATGCGTCCACCCATCAGCTCACTTAAACATCGAGAGATCGCCAGCCCCAACCCCGAGCCGCCGTATTTGCGGCTGATCGTTGTATCCGCCTGATGAAAGGGCTGGAAGAGTTGCGGCATCTTATCCGCTGGAATCCCAATACCGGTATCGGTCACCGTGACTTCGATTTCGTAAACCGAGGATTCGAGGGTGGGAGGACGATCGCGATCAACAGGCGCGTTCACCAGGGGCGAGGCATCGAGACGACGTGACGTCACCGCAAGGGTGATTTCGCCAGAGTCGGTGAATTTCAGCGCATTACCGACCAAATTAACCAGAATTTGTCGTAACCGTGTGGCGTCTCCCACGATCGCCGAGGGAACTCCCGGATCGATATCACAGACGAGGGCAATATTTTTCGCGGCGGCATTTTGGGCGAACAACTCGATCGCATCTTCAAAACAGTCCCGTAATTGGAAGGGGTAGGACTCTAACTCAAGGCGTTGGGACTCAATTTTCGAGAAATCGAGAATATCGTTAATTAACGTCAGTAACGCATCACCACTGGTGCGGATCGTTTCAATTAAATCCCGCTGCGGCGCTGGCAAATCCATATCGAGTAACAGACTCGTCATCCCGATCACCGCATTCATCGGGGTACGGATTTCGTGGCTCATCGTCGCTAAAAAGTCACTTTTAGACCGATTGGCGACCTCTGCGGCCTGCCGAGCGGCCTCGAGTTCGAGGTTACGCTCCACCAGTTCCCGACGCTGCTGGGTTTCACGCTCAAACATTTGAGCTTGGGCGATCGCAATCCCCGCCTGGTCGGCCACCGCTTCCACCAGTTCCACATCATTCACCGTCCACTTGCGATAGCGATCGCACTGGTAAATCCCAATAATGCCGTTGACCTGCCCTTGGTAGGACGTGCGGATCGCCACTACGGATTTAATGCCGTACTCCATCAGGGACGCACCAATGGGTGCAAACAGCGGGTCATCGTACACATTCGACGCGATCACGGCACGATCGCGATTCAGCACTTGCTGAATGTGGGGCAGATCCGCCGTGAGCTGATAGCCGATCGGGATCTCAATCCCAGCCGCACGAGATTCCATCAAGGGTTCGATGAGTTTAGAAACCTCCTGGGGGTCGTAACGCCACAAAATACAACGGCTAGCCTGGAGCGTATCGCCGAGTAACTGACAGGTGGTTTTGAAGATATCTTTTGTGTCGAGTTTGGCGCGAATCTGTTGGGAAATTTGTTTAAGCAAGAGCGATCGTTGGAGCGATCGTTCCAACGCCACCTGATTATGATGCCGCTCCAGCTCGCTGGTCACCCACTGCATCATCAGCCCCAACAGCTCCGTTTCAGCCACGCTAAACTCAAGTCTGACATTCAGATGCCAAAAACTCAGGGAGCCGTAGAGCCCCTCTCGGGTGACCAACGGAACCCCAAAATAGGCACGAATACGGCGAATCAGGAACGCTTTATGTTCGTTGTAAGGAGCAACATTGGCGTCGGGAATCGTCAGAATTGTTTCGGTATTCGGTTGGTTGAGATTGTTGAAAACGATATCGTCAAACGTTGTTTCCAGACGGAACGCATCCCCGACGATACAGGGAACACTGGTCACATCCTTGCAATACACGGCGATAATCTCGTGAAAATCACCATTAATCCGCCCAATGCTGCCAAAGTCCATGCCAAAGGATTCGCAGCCCAATTTCAAAATCTGGGTTAGGCGTCCCTGATAGTCCAGTTCTGACGAAGCGCCGATTTGGTAAAGCGTGCGGATGGTGGCTTCGCTTTGACGCACCCGCTGTTCGGCCTGCTGACGCACCTGAAGTTCGTGTTTCAGGGCGATGAACAGGTTGGATTGACGAATGGCGATCGCCAGGTGAACACTCAATTGTTGGAGCAAGTCCACCTCAAAGTCCGTCCAGTGCCGCGCTCCAGCACATTGGTGAACGATAAAGTCCGTCCAGTGCCGCGCTCCAGCACATTGGTGAACGATGAGCAGTCCCCAAAGTTGATTGACCCGCTGGGGATTGGGATCGGTATCATCGAAAATCAAGATCGGACAGGCTAGATTCGCCACAATCCCCAAGGAGACTAAAAATTTGCGATAACAGGGGTCCATCTGCTCCAAATTATCGCGGCGTGCGATCTGCCCAGCCTGAAATTTATCGACCCAAATGCCGGTTTCAAAGCAGGAGTCATAGATATTTAAGCCCAGGATTTGGGTGAATCGATCATTGACACTTTCCGCGATCGGCTGGCCGCTCCAATCCTCATTAAACCGGTAGATAATGGCGCGATCGACATCCAACAGTTCGCGCATCCCCTGTACGGCTCGCTCGCTCTAACACCTCTTGCAGATTGAGCGAGGCTCGAATCCGTTGTGAAATCTCCGTCATCAGTTTTTCGCGCTGCAATTGCTGTTGCAGTTCGATTTCAGACTGTTTGAGCCGGGAGATATCCCGGACGATCGCCAACACTTCCTCATCTCCCAGGGGCATACAGCGCATTTCCTGGTAGCGCTCGGGTTCGTTTGGGGCAGAATTCAGGGTGTATTCGCAGACTTCCGGCTGATTACTCTGCAAGGTTCGCATGATGCAGGCCGAGGCGGTGACGAATGCGGCTTCGGACAGGATCATGGAGAGGGATTCGCCGATCAGGTTATTGGGCATCACGGCCAGCCCTGCGTGTTTCCCCGCGCGGCAATCTAAGATGATCCCCTCACGATCGAGCCGAAACATTAGATCGGGAAAAACTTCGACAATACCGTTCAGTTCTCGGTGAACGCGGCTCAGGGATAACTCCGCTGTTTTCTGTTCGGTCAGGCTCAGACCCACACCACGAAACCCGGTAAAGTTTCCCGCCACATCGATCGCCGGGACACCATTGAGGGCTTCCCACAACACTTCACCGGTTGGTGCAATCTGTCGTAAATCCAGGCGGAAGCGCTGCCGTTGATCGATCGCCTCGGTCAAGACCGCTTGCAAAACGCTGCGATCCTCAGGGTGCAGAAAATCCGCCAAATGATGGCCGGTCAACTCCGAGGCCGAACGCCCTTTCACCGCCAGCACCGAATCACTCAGGAAGGTATAAAAGCCGTCGGTGTCGGTTTCCCAGAGGTATTCGATCGAGACACCTGCCGCCTGGGCGATATCATCAAACCGCTTCTGACTGTTCTGTAACTCCTGCTCGATCTGTTTGCAACTCGTCGCATCTCGAGCAATGCCGTAGAGATATTCACCGTCATAACAGGCATTCCAAACCAGGACGAGATAGTGACCCGCCGTATGCTGGTAACGATGCTCAAAGTTGATGATGGTCTCACCCTGAGCCAGACGATCGAAAACCTCAATCACCGCGTCTCGATCGTCGGGATGAATCCGATCCCAGCGTAACGGTATCGGCGAGTCGGATTGATGGGGGGAGGTGCGAGTCTCGATCGCCGCTTCGTTCGCCTCTAACTCTCGCGATCGATCTTCTGTGAGTTCTCCCACCGTCTGCGACCAATTGGGGCTACTGTCCACCCACTGCACATCGAAGGCTAACTCCTCCACGGGATAACCGCTGCTCGACAATTCCCCCGTCCTCTCCGTCTCCGGTTTCGGATGCAACGCCGCAATACACCACAAATCCAGCAAGGCCACGACCGATGCCTGCGCCCAATTCGGGATCGTTGGACGTATCACCTCGGACGAACCTGGGAAAGTATAGGTCTGTGGAGCCAGATCGTCGGTCATAGTTCGGGGTGTGGGGTTAGCTAAATCGGATCAGGCCAAGGAGTTGAGAATCAGGCATAAATCGTGTCGATGACGTGACTTATAACCCAATACCAATCCCATTGACGGCCATCGGTAGACGCTGGATAAAAAATGGGTTTTAAGGATCGCACGAGTCGATGGGGAACATCCTAAACGAGCGTCAACACAACCGGATCAACGGGATGCCAAACCCGTGAAAGTGCGATATCGCTGGGATGTGGATCAATCGCCCTCCTTGCTGGGGAGAGAGTGGGTCATAAAGTCCCGTGCGGCGATCGTATTCGGGAAAATGGCTCGGGCTTCATCGATCAAATCCTCTAGGCTCACATCACTGCCCGGCCCGTAACGGGGACTAAAGTGGGTGGCAATTAACTGTTTCACTCCAGCCCCCAAGGCCACTTGAGCCGCCATAGTTGAGGTTGAGTGCTGACGATCGTAGGCCATCTGGGCATCTCGGTGGGCGAAGGTGGTTTCATGGATCAAAACATCGGCATCACGCGCGAGTTTTACCGCATTGTCGCAATACACGGTGTCGGTGCAGTAGACCATCGATCGGCCGGGACGGGATGCACCGCACAGCGTTGAGCCATCAATTCGCCGTCCGTCCTCTAGTTCGACCCATTCTCCCCGCTGTAACTTGCCGTAAATCGGTCCGGGTGGAATGCCCAGGGCTTTGGCGCGATCGACATCAAACCGACCGGGACGATCTTTTTCCTGAACGCGGTAGCCGTGGGCGGTCACACGATGATCGAGCCGCTCACACTCCACGCGATATTCATCGTCTTCAAACACCAAACCCGGTTTGACCGTATGCACCTCGATCGGATAGGAAAATCGTGTTTTGGAATAGCGCGTACAAGCACTGAGATAATCCTTGAGAGCTGAGGGGCCATAGATATCAATCCGATTCGGATTGGCCGCTAAGCCAATACTGGCCAATAAACCCATTAAGCCAAAGATATGATCACCATGCATGTGCGTGATGAAAATACGACGAATCTGGCTAACCTTGAGATCGCTCCGTAAGAATTGATGCTGCGTCCCTTCACCACAGTCGAATAGCCATAACTCACCGCGCTGCGTAAGCCGTAGTGCCACACTCGACACGTTACGGGATCGGGTAGGAACACCGGAACTAGTACCAAGAAACGTAATTTCCACGCCGTCGCGACTCTCGTTAAACATCGAGCAAGATGGGTCTGGGAAAGCCGAGGCTGCATGGTCTGGCAACGCTGATGCATGGATGGCATTGTTGTCAGGGCGGCTCTGATTTCCGAATCTCGCCTATATCAATCTTAGTTAAGAACCCGACTATCTGCGCGGATCGCTTGATCCCCGGTGATCGGGATTCTGATCCCGATCGTCCGGGACTTGGACTGTAAATCCTGAACACACCGAACGCGGCCCGAGCCAAGTTTTGATCGGGAGCTGCGACGGTGGTTGATCACGATCGGCGAGGCTGGGGCGATCGCGGGGTCGATCCATGCTTAAGATGATCTAAATCTGAGGTGTGATCGCGCTATCACGATCGCTGCTATTCGCCGCGCACCGTGACATCGGATTTGAGGGGTCTTGGGTTGACTTCATGATCGCCCTCCGATCCTGACGATGCGCTCATTTCGTCGTGATTGTCGTGATTTCTGTTCGTCAAGTTTTCCGTGTTGCCGATGCTTGCTTGTTTTGACTCGAAATGGTGGCGATCGCTGCCCCAATCACCCCGCAGCTTGCCTAACCGATCGGCCATCGTCGCTTGGTTGCGTCCGGTTTCCGGCGTTGGTCTGGCTGTGGCTTGCCTGGTGTGGGCGTTGGCGGCTCCGAGTTCGGCCACGGCCCTGACCCTACGCATTGCGATCGAAGAATTAACCTATGAGGCCACCGTTGGTAGCTCGACCAACGCCACGGTACGGGATGGGAACGGACAGGCGATCGGCCGGATTGCAGGCATGTCGGGCTTTATCGCCACGGCGACTAACAGCCGCGTGAACCTCGAAACCTGGAGTGCCTCGGAGTTGACGATCGAACCGGATAACGGCGGTTTTGTATTTATTGGCGATCGTTGGTATCGCGGCCAAATTCAGCTCAAGGCCAACGGTAGCCGCATGACGGTGATCGATCGGGTGGATATCGATGCCTATCTCTACGCGGTTCTGGGTGCTGAGATGAGTCCCACCTGGCCGGGGGAGGCGCTGAAGGCTCAAGCCGTCGCCGCCCGTACCTACGCGCTCTATCAACGCAACAAACGCCGGACTCCGGATTACGATCTGGGGGATGATACCCAGTGGCAGGTCTATCGCGGCATTGCGGATGAATCCGAAAGCACCCGTCGCGCCGTTGATGCGACGCGCGATCGCATTCTGACCTACAACCAGCAGCCGATCGAAGCCGTGTTTCACTCCTCCGCTGGCGGCTACACCGAAAGTTCTGAATTTGTGTGGTCCGAAGCCCGCCCCTACCTGCAAAGTGTCCCGGCCTACGATGAAGATGCACCCGATAGTCAGTGGCAGGTGAGTGTCTCCGCCAACACCCTCGCCAATTTGACCGATGGAATTGGAGCCGTTCAAGCCCTGCGGCTGGATCGACTCACCCCAGGGGGTCGCGCTTGGCAATTGGCGATCGTGGGCAGTGCCCGCTCCTATTCACTTTCAGGGGTGGAACTGCGATCGGCCTTGGGGCTACCCAGCGCCAAATTTGACGTATTGCGTGAGGGCGATCGCTTTGTTCTCAACGGACGCGGGCGCGGGCATGGGGTGGGGATGAGTCAGTGGGGGGCCCGCCGCCTTGCGGAACGGGGGTACGACTACAGCGAGATTGTGACGCATTACTACCAGGGCAGCAGCCTTTCCCCCCTGCCCTAGAACGAGAAACCAGTAGAGGATCTGCGGTTTAGGCTTCCCGGCACACGTCACGCACCGGCCTTGCGCTGAAGTGCCGATCGCCACGCGGCGATCGCTTGCTGCGCGATCGGTTCAAACAGGGCTTTGGCCTCTGCATCCCGCTGCTCATCCTGTAGCGTCGCAAATTCCCACTGAAAATCAAGCTGATTGTCACCCAGGGGCAGAAACGTGACACGTCCCAATTTACCGAGGCGCACATCACTAAAATCGTAGCCGTAGCATCCATCACGTTCACTCGCCGTCGCTGTCACCCCTGGGGGAACAGCGATCGGTAATGGATTCACCGCCTGCGCTCCCTGGGTTTGAATGCTGCCGTCCTGCTTAATCCACATCACCTGCACACTGTCAGCACTCGCAATCGCGATCGCCGCTTCCAGCGTGGGATCGTAGGACTCCAACACGGCCTGCAATTCCAGCTTGGTCGGCATATCGGCCATCCACAGCACCGTATCCGCAAACTCGCTGCCCACATAGTAGATGTAGGTCTCGATCGCCTTTTGATCGTAGAGAATAAAGCCGCGATCGCCCCGTGCTTGGGACTGGGCGATCGCCTCATCCCGCGCCGCCGGAATCAGCAAGGCGGCCACCTGCTCCCGCATACTGTTGTCCCAGGCCAACGGATCGGCTAACTGTGCCCGCCATTCCTCCGGAGCCTGATCGACCATCCGGGCGTAAAGCGATTCGGTAACATCGAGCGATGGCGGCAGAGAAGACATAGCAACGAAAAATAGTAAGGGAAAGGTGAATCGCTCACCAGCAACGGGATGATTGCATTGACATCCATCTAGGCCGTCACTCAGTGAGGTTAACCCGTGAGGGGTTTCGATGCAAACGTGCCGGAATTACCCTCGGGCTTCCGTGAGGAGTTGAGTCGCGATCGGTGTCTCTACCGGCATCACAGACAGACGATTACCTTGTTTCACCACCCACAGTTCCGCAGGCGTAAATAGGACTTTGAGCCGTTCTAGGGTCAGCGGTTGCGGAAACTTTTCCACAAATTCAAACCGCACGGTAAACCAACGCGGCTTTTCCGGTGTAGCCTTCGGGTCGTAATGTGCATCCCCCGAATCAAATTGGCTTGGATCAATGATCCCCGCCTCCACCACACGCATTAAACCCACAATGGCCGGAGGTTTAACGTTGGAATGATAAAAAAAGGCGTAGTCACCAATCTGCATCGCTCGTAAAAAGTTACGCGCTTGGTAATTACGAACACCGTCCCAGATTTCAGTACGATCGCGTTGCAGATCCTCAATGCTGTAATCGCTGGGCTCCGATTTGGTTAACCAGTAGTGCGGCTCATGGGTCATGGGAAACGAAGGGGATCGGGCTAGGTTGCGGCCAATTGTAGAGCAGTGAACGGATACGAGCCGGACTGACGCCAAACAGCGCAACGGGTGGGCAGATTGCCATGACCACCCACAGATTGCGGTGTTTTAGCCGGTCAATCAAACGCGGGCGGCTGCTCGTAACCGGGCGATCGTAAACTCTCGATCCAGATACGACAATAAGTTACCCGCTTTCGGACCCCGTTCTTTGCCGAGAAATGCGTAGTAAATGGCCGGGAAAGCGGACGTCGGAGAAATTTCTAGCGCTTTGGTTGTTGTAAAGATCGCCGTTTGTAAGGCTTCCCCATCCCAGGTTTCCAGTGCGGCAAGATTATCCGCTAAAGCATTCAGATACTGTGATCCGGCGGCGTCGATTTGGGATACTTGCTCTGGCATTTCGTCCAGATAGAGAATCAGCTTTTCCTCCGTATCGGCGTAATTATCGAGCCAGTGTTGTGCGGCGGTGATGCGTGTCTCGATCGTCTCCCAATCCGCTGCGGTCAGCTCCACCTCAGAACGTTTTGCGATTTCGGCTTTGATATCCAGGTGCGGCACTTGCAACAACGAAATCAACGTACTGAAATCAAAGGGTTCATAAGTTTTGATCGTCTCGCGGGTTTGGGCATAAAACAAGGGCAGCAAATCCTTGCTTAATTCTGGGTTGGGGTTCTCGGCGATCAGTTGACGATATTTCTCGATCGCGGTGTCGTAATCGCGGAAGAGGCGCGTGGTGGTTTCGTAGTTCGGCGCGAAGTTAATCGCGGTACGCGGTGGGGTGCGTAGCATCAGGAAACGCAACAATTCAGGCGGCAGCAAATCGGCAATATCTTTCGCGCTAGAGCCGACCCCTTTGGATGAACTCATCTTCGTGCCGTTCACGAGAATGAATTCGTAAGGTGCATGAAATGGGGGCTGTGTTTGGTATGTTTTGCGGCAAATGGCATTGGCAACGTCTCGCGATCCACCTTTTTGGGAATGATCTTTGCCCGCCAGTTCGATCGTCACGCCGACAATCTGCCATTTCGCGACCCATTCCACTTTCCAAGGCAGTTTGCCATTGCCATCAAAAGGTGACATCCAGCCAGAGTGACCACAGCCTTGGGTGTAATTGGTGGCATCCGGTTTACAGGTATAAAACACCTCTTTACCGTTGTAGTCCGTCACTTCTGTGGTGGCGATTTTGCCGCATTTTTCGCAAATGGGCTGGAAGGGATACCAATTCTCCGATCGTTCACCCCCACTAATCTCTTTGTAGGCTTCGCGTACAAGATGGGCGTTCTTTAGGAAGGTGTCAATATGATCATTGAACTTTCCCTGACGGTAAAAATCACGCAGGTAATAAATCTCGGGTTGAACGCCGAGATAATCGAAGACCTCAAAAAATTCCTGGCTGTAAAATTTGGCGTAGTCCGTGGCCCCCGCTCCAGGCGACGGCACATTGCACAAAGGCGCTCCTAGGTACGGCGCGAACGTCTCCGCGTCGAGATACTTGGGCACGGTATCAAGGGCGTCAAAGTCGTCAATGCCGTAGGTGAAGCGCACCGGTTTACCCGCTCGCTTGAGGGCGCGATAGATGGTGTCGTGAACGATCACGCCACGTAATGATCCGACGTGCACACGACCGGATGGCGTTTTTGAATCGTTAACGACTTGCTCGCCCTGGAATTTGCTGGCGATTTTATCGGCCCAAAACATAGCGACTCGACTGTAAGCAGTTATAAAAGGCTAATCAAAGCTTGCCTAGGGTAGCACGCTGCGATCGTGGCGCGATCGCAATTTTTGAGGCCGCCAGTCCAGATCCCCCCCAGCACCCTGCACGTGGGATGGTGATGCGGCAACACAACTCCCTACATCCGATCGAGACGTCAGCCAGCGGCTGATCTATGACCCACAAAAACACTTCGGACTGCGATCGTTACGCAGAACGAACCACCTCACGTTTTAATCCCATTGCAGGTCAAGGCTCGGCATCAAACGCTGAAGGTTTTTCAGGGACTTACCTTGCCAAGGAATCGTCCGCGACCCACGCACCGACATGGTGACAGTCTTGCGGTGTCGAACCTTAATCACGAATTTCGAGAGCATACTAATACCCGAACTATTGAGAAATTCGAGGTCTGTCAGATCGAGAACCACTGCATCCGTATCCGTATCAGCGACGCTACTGAGCAGATCGATAATCGGCTCATACTCAGCCATACCGCTCAAGCGTAACGAGCCTTGACACGCTACGGTCTGGGTTGGCTCATCGTAGCGAACGCAATAGTCGTCGGTTCGTATTTCTCTAGAGGCAGTATCTGTCATATTTCCAACGTGTAAGCAAGGCGGAGGCGTGTCAGTAATAAAATGCGACGTCTGTTTCTAGTTTAAACCGTCACAAATACCGCAGGATACGTTATTTATCTTTCCCAACTCGGTAGTCTAGGAGACCGTTTAGATCGGGAGCTGCACCATTGTACTCACCGTGACAAACTCGGAAGGTTCCCCGTGACGCTCGAGTTTCCATCCCAGTTTGGCGGAATAATCATTCATCATGGTTAAAAACCCGAGGCCAGAACTGGTATTTTCCTCCTCTAGGGCATTTTTCTCGAGCTGTTCTAGGTATAACTCCTCCGGGTCGGATGAGGTGAGGTGTTCGAGGTAATGCTGAAATGGCTCCAACTGATCCTGGGTGATCGTGTTGGTGGTGACGAAAACCAAGTGACTGCCATGGAGTTGAAGTTCGATCCCGATCGGGATGTTGGCACGCTCATCATTGAACTTCATGGCATTTTCAAGCAGCTCGTTGGCAACGTAGCTCACCGAACTTTTAACCTCCGCTTGGCGTTGAGCCGAACCCGCATCGCATCGATCGTCCGGAAAAAACGTCATCAGATAATCGGCCATAAAATCAGCGGACAACCCGTTATTGCGCCAGCGTTGCCGCAGCGGGATCGAACCGGGGGAAAAACCGATGATCAAGAATTCCGGACTGGATGGCAGCCCTTCGCAATAGTTTCCGAAAATTTGAGTCATCGATCCCACTCCCGATCGCTCTGGCGGCGCTTGATAACAAGCAAAGTAATATCATCGTGAACAATTTGGCGTCCAATATGCTGCCGCACGTCATCGACAATGAACTGACAAATAGTTTTAGCTGGGTTGGCTTTGACGCGATCTAGGACATCGCACAATCGATCAATGCCGTAAAATTGGCCCGCTTCATCCTCCGCCTCGGTGATGCCGTCGGTAAATAACACCGCAACGTCACCCTGATTGAGGGGAATTTGTAGCTTACGAGTAAAGTCAGAAATATCCGCCTCAAGGCCAACCGGAAAGCCTAAATCGATTGTATCCACTCGTTCCATCTCACCCTGATGGCGGGCGACGAGGACTTCCTCGTGTTGTCCGCACAAGGTTAACATTCCATCTTCATAGTCTAGTAAAGATAGGGTTATGTTTTTATCGCTGCCCATACGCTGAACGTTGCCATAAATTGTGCGGTTGATGGTGTCGATAAAACATTTCAAGTCGGCCTCATTATGCTCGAGTAACGTGCGGACGGCGGTTTGCACCATGATGGTCAGAACCCCACTTTCTAGGCCGTGGCCCGTGACGTCCCCAATGCCAAACTGGACCCGATCGCCTCTGACCAGGACATCGTAATAATCCCCACCCACTTCCGCCGCTGGGTCCATAAACCCAGCAATATCGAGATCGGCGATCTCCAATAATTCCTGGGGCTTGGGGAGAAGCATGGCCTGTAAACGGCGCGACACATCGATTTCGGCTCCGAGGCGAACATTTTCCGCTTTGAGGCGTTGATTCAAGGCAGAAATTTCGCGATTGGCTTGGGCTAAGGCAGCTTCGGCGGCTTTACGCGCGGAAATATCTCGCAGTGTTGCGGTATAGAATGCTTGGCGTCCGGTCTCGGTTAAGGTCACCGCAGCGGCGAGCGGAAATTCACTACCATCAAGGCGACGCCCTACGAGGTCTCCCCGTCCGAGTTTCAAAACGGTTTCAAGCATCTGTTGACGGGTGCTTGGCTCGCCGCCCAACAGATCAAAGATGGAAATACCGGTTAGGAGAATTTCGGTGGAATCGTAGCCAAAAATTTTGAAGGCACTGGGATTGGCGGTCAAAATGGCCTTGCTATCACCTTCAAAGGTGATGATGGCATCGCGTGCCGTGGTGACGATCGCCGTGTTACGGGTGACAGCCTCTTCGAGGGCATCCATGACCTGGTTATACCGACCCGCGATCTGACCGGCTTCGGTGAACGGCTCGACAGGAACCCGTAACCGCTGGCTGGGGTCTCGCGCCTGGGACTCCATCACGTTAAACAGTTGATAGATTTCCGTGGTGGCTCGGTGTTCGGAAACGTTGAGACCGATTTGCTCTTCATCGTTGGTGACCCGCAGGACAAACAGCTTATTCAAGATCCAGAGAATGGAAAAGCTGAGACCAAAGGCCCACAGACCGGAGACGAATACGCCGATGAGTTGGACAAGGAAAAATTCAACACGATCGAAGTGTAGTTCGGAGGCACTGGGCACCCCGAATAGTCCGAGGGCTAAGGTGCCCCAAATGCCGCCACCGAGATGCACCGGAACGGCATCGATCGCGTCATCGATTTTGAGCCATTCCATCAGGTCGCGACCAAACACCGCGATTACACCGCCCACCGCACCGATCGCCACCGCTGCCGGGGTGGAAATCGTGCTACAGGAAGCGGTTACGGCGACTAAACCGGCCAAGGACCCATTCAGCAACAGTTCCACCTCCGGGACGCTGCTGCGCCGCCAGCCGATCGCCATCGCCGAAATCATTCCAGCAGCACCCGCGAGGAGCGTATGCGCCATGATGCCTGCAATCCGGCCATCGAGTGCGAGGGTACTGCCACCGTTAAAACCCAGCCAGCCCAGCCAAAGCAGCATGGTTCCCAAGACCGATAGCGGCAAATTTGACCCCTGGATTTTGCGGGCGGGTTCCCCTTCGGGAAAACGACCAAAGCGAGGGCCGATCGTCAGCAGCGCCGCCAAAGAAACCCAGCCACCGAGACTGTGAACAACGGTACTTCCCGCAAAATCAGAAAATCCAAGCCGCCCAAGCCAACCCACCGCTTCACCACTACTGGTACGCGCCCAGACCCAATGGGCAAAAACTGGATAAATCAAGCCAGAGGATAGGCAAGAAACGGTGAGATAGGCCAGAAACTTCATCCGCTCGGCCACGGCTCCCGAGACGATCGTGGTGGCCGTACCGCAAAACATGGTTTGGAAAAGGAAGAAGGCGGCGGTTTCGGGGTCAGCTTCAACTTTGAGGAAAAAACCACTGGTGCCGACTAAACCATGATTGGACACACCAAAGGCGAGCGCATAGCCAAACGCCCAAAATAGGGCGACGGAAATGCCAAAATCCGCGAAATTTTTAACGGCAACGTTGATGCTATTTTTTGATCGCGTCAGCCCCGACTCTAAACACATAAAGCCCGGTTGCATCATAAAGACGAGACCGGCGCAGATAATGACCCAAAAAACATCAACCGACCCACCATCACTCACCGAACTATGACGATGAGCAAAGGTGGGCAGTAAGCCCAGGAGTGGATGGAAAAAGCAGGGAAGCGTTAGCAACGTTCTCGTGATCTCTACGCGATCGAGTTTAACCGAAACTTAAATCTGTCCTTGGGGACGACATCGAGACAGACCTTAGAAACCACGACCTGTGGATAGAGGTGTTATATCGAATGGTGTAACCGGACATGTGACCGGACATCTAACCAGAAAGGTGGCCGGAACACGGAACTGAGGTCGGCCACCGGGAGGCAAGGCAACTGGCATCGGTTAGACAGGGGCCACGCTATGCCGTCTCAGCCCTGCTAAGGTAGCGGATTACGCTTTTGAATCCTGCATCATGCGTCACAAAAGTCCGTCAATCGACGGCTAAGTGGCGGCTGAGTTTGTCGAAGTGCGGCCACTTTTCGCGAAAACACCCAGGCTTCGACCCGCTCAGTGCTCGAACGATCGCGTTTGGACGACTCGAAGTTTAGTCTGCATTTGCCCTGCGATTGACTCTGCTCCACGTGCTGGCAAACCGCATTATTCGCTGTGCGAAGGCTACGCCAACGACTCCGCTCAACGCTCTCGGAGGGTTCTGAAAAGACTTGAATTGATTTTAACCCTGCAAAACCCGTGAGTTTTGGACAGGGAACACGGTCAGCAGGCAAGGTTTCTTAATCCCACAGTCAGGGTCGATCACGTTAAGATCGATCGTAAGTCTCAATGAATATGGCTGAAGAACGTGGAGGTTTTCGCCCGGTTCCCGTTGCCATCCGGCCCCGTAGCCTACCAGCTCCCTAAACTAGAAAGACCCATCACAGACTTTTTGATTTGCTATCACTCGGTTCTTTCGTCGCAATCATTTACAGAATTGGTAGAAACTTCTTCAGCGGAATATTCTGTGATTTGAATCCGTACGTCATCGGCATCTTTGAGTTCGAGATCGCATTATGCAGATCCAAAAACCGAATCGTGACCCCCTTTCCGAGTCCGATCGCCAAGCCCTCCAGCAACTCCGACAGCAGATTGAGCAGACGATCGCCCGTGGATCGATCTCACGTAAAGAACACACCGCAATCCTGGCTCAAATGTACGCGGATGGCATCGTGACTGATCGCGAATGTGAGCTCTTTCGCCTGATGCAGGAAAAAATCTGGTGTGGTGACTTGCACATTGAAGCTTAAATTGCAGCCTCAACCGTCTCTCGTGTTGGCACTCCACCGTCTCTCGCGACTCTAGGGACGATTGGCGATCGTCATCGCTTCTGGCGTATTGAGTTTAATATCACGCACCTTCCGTTCAATCACCCGTGTTCGCCGCAATTGGTCGCGACGTAGAGCCGTTACATCATTGTTAAAGCCAGCGGCTTCAAGGTGGCCGTTAATCGGATTGTAAAAGCTGCGAACCCGAGCTTCGACGATCGTTGCCACAGGCTTAAGATTGCGCTCTCGAACGGTTTCGAGATGATGCGTAAAGACGGGAAATGCACCCTGTGCCTGAATGGATAGATCCGCCGCTGCTAAATATTCCAGGGTGGATAAATGGGGCTGCGCTTGGATCAAAACCGCGAGCTTGGCTCGCAGGATTTTCAACTCCAGCTCATCGGCTTGAGCGGGACTCAGGTCTGTATGTTGATGGCTAAAGGTGCCGACGTTGTAACGCGAATTACCCGGATCGGTGTGTCCGTACCAAGCCGTCGTTCGCACACCGTCAAGTGTCCGGGTTCCCTCGGCCATCCCGATCGCGATCACCCCTGGCGCATCTGGACTGCCAAACCAAAAGTCTGTAAAGGGTTCTGCCAAGGTGATCGGATGCAAGATATTTTGGGGCGTGCTGGTGCGAGCGACCTGAGCAGGGATGACCGGTTCTCCCCAAAAGACCCGCGTGATGGTGTGAAATAGCGTAAAAAAACTGACGGTACTGTTTAAACTCATTGTGATTATGGGTTGTAGAGTGCAAACCTGACGAGGCACGATCGGGAACGGTGGGAAGACTCCGGGACTGTGGCGATCGTCCAGATGTCTGCGATCAACCACAGCAAGGACACAGTTGAACCCGTAAACCACAGGATTCTGTGAAGCTTTTCGGGGTTCTGCGGGGTTCTGCGGGGTTTTGTCGGGTTTTAGGGAGCCAGAACTGACACCAATTGCCAAAACCTATGAGGTCTCAAGGTCACGTTTTGACGCAAGCCATGAAGATGTTGCGCCGATTTCAGAGGTTGGCGTCAGTCCTCACCGCCAGACGCATTCAAGCCAGACGCTTAACAACACACGGATTAAACAGAGGAAAAGCTCGCACTGTGATTGTATCTAAAAATACAAAAGTCACTGATCCCCGATTTCCTTTCGCGGCTTTGTCATGATAAGCATGATCTTTCCGGACTCGCAAGAACGGGGATCAGCATCACGGGGGAAGATCAAGCCCACGGAGGCACTGCACGATGCCTCAAAAAAACGTAAACTTTTATAACGTTGCCCTTGGGCAACCGGTTACCCTTTCTGGTCGTCCAGCCTGAAATTTATGTCCGAACTTCCCCCCTCTCCCTCTGAGTCTGAAGCTGGAACGATCGCCGAGGTGATCGTGCCTCTGCCAACCACAACGCCCGAGGCCGATATTGATCCGTCCCGTGAACCCAAGCCGAGTTATGTCAAACTGGCGATGCGTAATATGGTTCGCAAGGGTGGTAAGTCCCTGTTTCACTTTGGCCTAACCACCACTGGACTCCTCGGAATTCTCGTGGGCCTTGCCTATCTCACCCGTTAAGCTTTGCTGAGTCTGTCGTCTTCCCTGTCTTAACCTTTCTTGCATCACCGATGTCTATCCCACGCCGATCAATTTCTTGTGAGATTGACGCCATTATCAGTCCGGATACATTCGCAAGCGACCTAGAGGCGTGTGGCAAACTGGATGCGCCGGAGGTCTGGGTTCATCGTCTCCAGCAGTGGCTCGGGTTGCTGGCAGATGATCTCCCCCCAGCGATCGCCTACGAGGTGAGTTTACAGTTCACAGACGATCAGGAGGTGCGTGAACTCAATGCGGCCTATCGTCAGCAGGATCGGTCTACGGATGTTTTGTCTTTTGCGGCGATCGATGCGGACTTACCACGATCGCCCGATCTCCCTTTTTGTCTGGGGGATATCATTATTTCAGTAGAAACCGCTGAGCGGCAGGCCGCCGAGCGTAATCATACGTTGACCGAAGAGTTAGTCTGGTTAGCGGCTCATGGTTTACTACATTTGTTGGGTTGGGATCATCCCGACGAAGCCAGCTTGCGAACCATGCTGGAGCAACAGAATCGATTACTCGAGGCGATCGGCTACTCCATCCCGTATGACGAACCGGTCTCGTAAAATTACAGAGATCGAATGTGTGCATCATGCCCGAAGGGGAGTCGAGCTGTAGGGGATGCCTCACATCGCACCGAGGCTTGTCTAACCGGTGTTGCAACGATGATCCCATTCCTTTTGACTCGACTTTAGAGGCTTGCTATGCCGTCTTCGCCACAACCCCCATCTTCAAGACCGCCAGAGGTAACGGCCCGCATGGTGTTGCCGTTGACTGACTTCACGGTCAAGACGATGCGATCGAGTCGATCGTCCTGGAAAGTGGCCACCAACCTGTGGGTTAGTTTCCGCTATGCCTGGAGTGGTATCACCTACTCATTTCAGACGCAGCGCAATTTTCGGATTCATGTGGTTGTGGGTCTGTGTACCCTGAGCCTGTGTCTTTGGTTGGGTTTACCGGCGACCACACTGGCGATCGTGGCCTTAACGATCGGTGCGATTTTGGCTCTAGAGCTGCTGAATACAGCGATCGAGGCTGTGGTGGATTTGTGTGTGGGGCAGACCTATCACGATCTCGCCAAAATTGCGAAAGACTGCGCGGCTGGGGCGGTTTTGCTGGCGGCGATCGCGGCGATTGGCGTTGCGGCGGTTCTGATTCTGCCGACGGTTCTAGAGCGTCTCTTGCTCCTTGCGACCTAAGTTCAGCCACATCCGCTCCGAATCTCCTAATCCCTTTTCATCACGTATCGACAGGTCGCTATGGTGCATCCGATGACCTCTGAAACTCGAACTGCTGCTCCCCCCTCGGGCTTACCTCCCTTTGTTGATGTGATTGCCCACCGGGGGTATTCTGCGGGAGCGCCGGAGAATACCATCATCGCGTTTGAGCAAGCGATCGCCTTGGGCGCACGCTCGATCGAACTGGATATTCAGTGGACGCGGGATGATGTGCCGGTCGTAACCCACGATCCGAGTCTGGGACGCACGATCGCCGGAAGCGGTAGGATTGCCGATTTAACCTGGGACGAACTCCAAACCTGTGATGCGGGGAGTTGGTTTAATGCAGAGTTTAGCGATCAACGTGTGCCGTCGTTTGAGCAGGTGTTGCAACAGGTGCACCGTCTGCCCGGTCAATTATTTCTCGATCTCAAGCCCTATTGTCAGTGGTCCAAGGAACGGGTCGCGCTGTTGTTAGATCTGCTGGATCGCTACCAATGGCGCGATCGTAGTGTGGCCTGCTCCTTCGATCCGGATGTCGCCGATCGCTTTAATGCGGATATCCGCAATCCCATGGCGATCGGCTACAGTCTCGCGACTCCTGACAGTTTTGATGAACTGTTCCCACGGGCGATCACGGCGGGAGCAGTGCTTGTCTGCGCCTACGATATGTTGCTAGCCGATCCGGATTTGATTTGGGAAGCCCATGCCGCTGGTCTTGAGATCGTCGCCTGGACGGTCGATCAACTCGAAGATATGCAGCGGCTCTCGGACTTTGGCATCGATCGCGTGATCACCAATTGTCTGTTACCCCACACGGCGGCGATCGAGGACACCCAATCCGCATCCTAACCTAACCGCCGGTAAGCCCCGTTAACCCCAGAGAAATAAGCCCGATCGAGACCTTTGAGGTGTGAGATTGTTGGAGATTTGGCAACTCTCACAACGGCTCAAAGGTCTGACCGACTGACCCAAAGGCTAGGAATTGGCCCAGAGAATCAAGCCCGGTTCGTGAGCATTCCCCAGGAGCGGATGCTGGGGCAAGATTCGCAGCGAGAGGCCACGGAAACCACTGGAGGTATAGGCAAAGGTGGTGGTGTAGATGGCATTGTATCCATCCTGGCCTTGATAATCCATGGAGATCGGTGAGCCATCAATGATGTTGCCCGAATCATCGATCGCGCCTTGATACAACTCAACCCGCACATCCTCCGGCTTCAAACCCGCCAAATTAATCAGCGCCTTGACCGGGATCTCCTGCAACACTTGAACATCGGCGACTTGGGCGATATCGATATGTTCGATTTTAATGTCGTACCAACGTTCTGCCATCGTATGCTTCCAGTGCGCCAAATCCTTGGCCGGTTGGAAGTTATCGGCGGACATGGCGTGACAACGATCGCTCACCGGGAAATACGCTTGACGGGCGTAATCCTTCACCATTCGCGCCGTATTAAAGAACGGACAGTTGAGGCGAATCGCATCTTTCATCTTGGCAACCCAGCCACGGGGTAGACCATTTTCGCGATCGTAGAACAGCGGGATCACTTCCTGCTCAAACAGATCGTAGAGATCGTTCGCTTCAACCTCGTCTTGATAATCGGGATCATCATAGATTTCGCCATGACCGATCGCCCAGCCCGTGCGCACATAATCCGCCTCATCCCACCAGCCATCCAGGATGCTGAGATTGGGTAGACCATTCATCGCCGCCTTCATGCCACTGGTTCCCGACGCCTCACGCGGACGGCGCGGCGTGTTCATCCAGACATCACACCCGGCGACCATCACCCGCGACATCTCAATATCGTAGTTCGGCAGAAACACGAGGGAATCCCGCATGTTCTCCTCATGGATAAAGTGAACAATCTTACGGATCAGCTCCTTGCCCGGAATATCTTTCGGGTGTGCTTTACCAGCGATCACAAACTGTACGGGACAGTCCGCATTGTGCATGATGCGCTTAATGCGATCCACGTCACGTAAAAACAACGTCGCGCGTTTGTAGGTGGCAAACCGTCGGGCAAAGCCGATCGTCAACGCCGACGGATTCAGCGCCTCCGCCGCCGCTTTTAGCTCGCCCTGAGACGCGCCCCGCTCCTTCGCACACTTCACCAGCCACTCGCGGGCAAACATCACCAACTCCTGGCGACGCTGCTCGTGATTGCGCCACAGCTCCTCATCAGGGATCAAGTCAATGCGCTTCCAGAGGTCCGTATTGTTTGTACCGCTCATCGCCCAATCGTCACCCAGGTAACGACTGTACAAATCCTGGGTTTCCTTCGCGACACAGGATTGCGCGTGCACCCCATTCGTAACCGCAAAGATTGGAACCTCTTCCGTCGGTACACCCTCCCAAAGATGTTGGAACATACCACGCGACACCGCACCGTGAAGTTGCGCCACACCGTTAATCGAGCTGGACATGCGAATCGCCAGGATCGCCATATTCAGCGGTGCCGAAAAATCACCGGTATTCTCACGACCTAACGCGAGGAATTCCTCGCGCGGTAGGCCAAAAATGTTGGCATACTCACCCAGGTAGTACATCACCATATCCGGCGGGAACAGGTCAAACCCCGCTGGAACCGGTGTATGGGTGGTGAAGAGGCTGGAGGAGATCACCATCTGGCGGGCTTCCTCAAAGGTAAGGCCCGATTCCTGGATCAGCATCCGGATGCGTTCCAGCGCCATGAAGGCAGCGTGGCCTTCGTTCATGTGGTAGGCCGTGACGTCCAGACCGAGGGCATGGAGCAGACGAACACCGCCGATGCCCAGCATGATTTCCTGGTGCATCCGCAGGTCTTTGTCACCGCCGTAGAGTTGATCGGTGATGTCCTGGTCGTAACGGTTGTTGGGCTCGATATTGGTGTCGAGCAGGTAGAGGGCCACGGTTCCGACGTGGACTTTCCAGGCGCGGGCGTAGACGCGGCGACCGGGATAGTCGATCGAGATGCGCAGTTCGGAACCGTCGGGATTTTTAATCAGTTCAAGGGGCAGATTATAAAAGTCGTTAATGGGATACTTTTCTTGCTGCCAGCCATCGGCGTTGAGGTACTGGGCAAAGTAGCCTTCTTGGTACAGGAGACCAACCCCGACGAGCGGTAGACCTAAATCACTGGCGGATTTGAGGTGGTCACCGGCAAGGACACCGAGACCGCCGGAGTAAATCGGCAAAGATTTGACGAGGCCGAATTCTGCGGAAAAGTAGGCGTAACATTCATTACTGTCGTCGGCTGATTGACCTCGCTGGGTTTTGTACCAGGTGCGGCTACTGAGGTAATTGTCTAATTCTTGGGTGGCACGATGCATGTGGGCGATAAACCCTTCGTCTGCCGCTGCCGATCGCAGTCGATCTTGAGAAATTGTCCCAAGCATCAGGACGGGATTGTGGTTGCTGGATTCCCAGAGGTCGCGATCGAGGCGTTGAAAAAGCCCTTTAATCTCGTTATTCCAGTCCCAGTAAAGGTTATGTGCGAGTTTGCGAAGCGGCTCAAGACTTTCGGGGATGGACGGCGAGACGTTGAACTGAAATATCGGTTGCATGTCGTCTTTTTCTCTCTATCGCTGAATGCGGCGTTAGTTAACGGAATCGTCAAGGTGAAGCGCAGCACGATCCACTTGATCGCTTAGACACAACGCCCCATTGCTTATAAATGATGTACGTCTTATTTTGAAGCCCGATCGGGGTTCTAGACCCAGAGCTTAATAGAAGCTTATTCATTGTGATTTCCTTACACATACCGATACGTTAGGACGGGTTTAGATATTTTTTTGGTGCGATCGCGTGGATTTTGGTCGGAACCTTTTACACACCATTCGCGATCCTGGAGTTGTGCTGTGATGCTTGCGGTGATGGTCTGGAACGCTATCGTTCTCCCGATCTTCTCGATCGTTCTCGCCTGCACTGGGCAACCCAGATTTGAAGTTTGAAACGGATGGTTCGCGAGAGACGGCAATCCGGTTTTTCCCAGCGTCAAGAGCGATGAAGGGTCAGGGCATAATAGGTGTACAGGATGAGGTCTGTCTTACGTTCCGTATTGCGACACGCTTGGGGTTCATCTGTTCTGAAAATTGTTTTGTGTTAAAGAGTTCCATGTTCATATCTCCACAATCCTTGCGCTACGTATCCGTCTCTCGTCTTGGGGCTGTACTGCTTTGCTTGACTGAACTCTTGGCTATGTCACCAGCTCAAGCCGTGTTCTTTAACCCACCGAGCAATCAGATTCCCTCTTCGATTGGTGGGAATTCACGGCGGGGGGGCTGTGCGATCGACGAAAATGCAACGGCTGCAATGCCCGCCCTGCCCGATTCACCCGTAACGATGCTGCCGATCGTCCCCGATCCCAGTCAGGTCGTGGCTCTGACAACCCAAGCCTCAACGCCGTTGTGGGTTTACATCCCGCCAACCCGTGCCCAGAGTGTTGAATTCTCGTTATTCGATAACGCGACCCAGAATTTCGTCTATCTCGGCAGCTTCCCGATCGAGGCGTCCGGCATTTACCAAATCGATCTTCCCGAGGAGATCGAAATTAAGGCCGATCAGCCGAATGCGCCCCAGGATTACACCTGGTTTATTGACTTGGTGTGTGAGCCCAATAACCCCGCCGCCAATTTATCGCACTCGGGAACGCTGAAGCGAGTCAGTCCGGCGTCCTTTAGTCGTGAGCTCGAATCGTCCTTGAGTCAAGCTACGGATAATTTGGAACGTGCAAAAGCCTATGGAGATCAAGGTGTGTGGCTGGATATGGTGTCAGCGATCGCGGCGGCACGCGAGACGGCCAACCCCACCCAGCGCGATGCCTTGAATGCGGCGTGGTCGAGTGTGTTGGATGTGGCCTTGCCGGTCTTGGATCGGGAGGATGTGGATCGCAATCAGCAACTTAAGGTTTTACTCGAGGCGGATATCTTTACGGCTGAGATGACGGAAATTTCCCTTGATGGTGGATCGGATTTTTAGGGATATGCGGTGCGATCCCGATCGCGTTACCAGATTCTCGAGGGATCAGGTTTGACGATCGGGATTTCGGTATTCTCGTGGATCGGCGTCTGCTGCCAACGGGAATACCGATCGTTGATCCCGCCTGAGGCCGTTTGAGGCCGTCTACCCGTACAATGGCAGGGCTTTCCTGGCTACCATTCCGCCTGATCGGATTGAGTTTGATATGACCGTTGCTTCGGACGGGTATCCACCCCACCCCACCCCCATGCCGTCGGTATCCGTGGTTATCCCAGCCTATAACGGTGAGCATGACATCCACGAAACGATCCACTGTCTGCTCGCTCAGGATTATCCGAGCGATCGGGTTGAATTTCTCATCGTTGATAATCACAGCCGCGATCGAACCCCTGAGGTGATTGCAGGCTACGCCCGCGATCATGACAACCTTGTTTTGCTGCGTGAGGATCAGATTCAAAGCTCCTACGCCGCCCGCAATACCGGCATTCGCCACGCTCGGTATGACCTGATCGCCTTCACCGATGCCGATTGTCTTCCCGAACCCCAATGGTTACGCCATTTGGTAGTCGCTTTTCGTGATCCCGAGATTGGTCTGGTCGCCGGTCAAATCGAAGCGCTCACGCCCCAAACCTTGCTAGAACGCTTCGCCGAACACACCGAAACCCTGTCCCAAAAACACACCCTTAATCATTCCTTTTGTCCCTACGGCCAGACCGCCAATCTTGCCGTACGACGGGAAATTTTCGAGCGGATCGGCCTATTTCGCCCCTATTTAACCACGGGCGGTGATGCGGATTTTTGCTGGCGGGCGTTGCGAGAAACCCACACCCGCATTGAACTAGCCCCCACGGCGATCGTGCGTCATCGCCACCGATCTACCCTGACAGAGCTACGCAAACAGTGGTATCGCTACGGTGTATCCAACCGTTATTTGCATCAATTACACGGCGTGGCCTTGACCCGATCGTTTGACTACGGGGTGATGCTGCGTTTGTTGCTGCGTTGGCTGCTAAAAGAAGTACCGCGCGAGCTTGTACGATCATTTCAAGGGCGTGGCAGTGGGGTTGGGTTATGGTCAACGCCAATCAGTCTGTACATCGGCTATTGGCGATCGCGAGGGCAGGACGAGGCCGAGTTACCCGAGAAGGCGCGGGAAATTGCCACAGGATTTGAGATTTAAGCCGGTGACTTGCACCTAGACGCCATCCCCACCCGCTATCATGCCTCTGGTTCATTTTGCCACTGCGACGCTGTAGGAAAATTCATGCCCCGACCGATAGGAATCGATTTGTTTGCTGGCGCTGGTGGAATGACCCTCGGGTTTGAGCAAGCAGGCTTTGACATCATCGCCGCGATCGAGGTCGATCCGATCCACTGTGCGGTGCATGAGTACAACTTTCCCCACACGACGATTTTTTGCCGCAGTGTTACGGACATTCGAGGGGCAGACATTCGCGATCGCTTGCAATTGGGCGATCGGGATATCGATGTTGTTTTCGGGGGGCCACCCTGTCAAGGATTTTCGTTAATTGGCAAACGTGCTTTAGATGATGAACGCAACCAATTGGTGTTTCATTTTCTGCGGGTGATTGACGAGCTAAGACCAAAATACTTTGTCATGGAAAATGTCAAAGGCATGGTTACCGGCAAGCATAAACGTGTGATCACGGAAATCATTCAGTTAGTTGCCAAGCTGGGATATCAGGTCACCGATCCCTATCAAGTGTTAAATGCCTGTCATTACGGTGTTCCCCAGGATCGAGAACGCCTCTTTTTACTCGGTGCGCGTCAGGATTGCGATCTCGCCGCGTATCCGACCCCCCAGACGCAACCGGTCCAAACCAAGCGCAAACTGCCTCCAACCCTGCGGGATCTTCCCCCAACGCCGACGGTGGCGGAGGCGTTATTTGATTTGCCCGATGCGGATCAAATTCCCGTCCTTTGGGATCAAGATTGGGTCGAAGTGGATCTCAAACCCCCAAGCCATTACGCCTCGATCCTACGCGGAGAACAGGTCGATCCTGCGGATTATGCCTATCCTCGCCAGTGGGACGCAAGACGGATGACCTCCAGTCTTCGGACGAAACACACACCCACCTCGATCGCCCGTTTTTTAAACACCATCCCCGGCCAGGTGGAACCGGTGAGTCGCTTCCTCAAGCTCGACCCGAATGGGATTTGTAACACCTTACGGGCTGGGACGCCGAGCAGTCGCGGCGCGTTTACCTCCCCTCGCCCCATTCATCCGATCGTCCCCCGCTGTATCACGGTTCGCGAGGCGGCTCGCCTCCATTCCTATCCGGACTGGTTCCGCTTTCACGTCACCAAATGGCATGGCTGCCGTCAAATTGGCAACTCGGTTCCGCCCTATTTGGCGCGGGCTGTGGCGACTGAAATCCTTAAGGTTTTGCAGCTTCAGCCCGCCAAGCCGTCCACACATTTGGCGTTAGCGGCATCCCACCTGCTGTCCTTCACGATGTCCCAGGCGGCAAGCTACTACTCCGTCCCGAAAGATACGATCCCACAGCGCGATCGAGCGGCTATACCCGAGCCAACGCAGATCCCCGTGTCTGGATCATCCGTCCGTTAATCGATGTAGAACCATGCATCCGCAAAATCACCCCGCGTTCACCGATCAATCCTGCTGGTTCTAGAGGGTGCGGTGGCTCTGGAGTGTACGAGACGCAGGGTCTAGCCCGCGATCGTCGCCGGAGAGGATTCAGGCTCTGGAGAATGGGGAACATAGAAACTCGCCACGATCGCCAACAGGAGCCACCACAGCGTTTGGATCGCTGGTCGATAAAACACGGTATCGAAGAGGCCGTGCGCCATCAAACCCGCGCCACTGGCCAGGGTTGCCATCAGCCAAAAGCCATCGGCCTGACGGTTCATACGTAACCGCTTGAGCTGTGTTAACCCCTGATAGGTGGTCACGAACAGCAACCAGAGGAAGGAAAACAGTCCCACGATCCCCGCTTCGACGGTGACTTCGAGCAAGACAGAATAGGCACTAAGGGCCGAAAACCGGGGCCGCATGTACAGGGGATAGATCTTGTTAAAAATGCTGTTGCCAGGGCCGATCCCCAAAATGGGCCGATCGCGAATCATGTCGATCACCGCTGCCCAAACGTTAATCCGAAAATTGTTGCTACTGTCGCCGCGTCCGGCAAACATGCTGGCCACCCGATCGCGGATCGGCGGCACGATCGCCACGGCTAACAACACGGTCGCGACGGACAGACCCACCACACCGGGCAAGGCCCAAGGGCGTAGCCGACTCGGGAGGTGATCGCTCCACCACCACACCAGTAGCAATGTAAACACAAATCCACCCACGACCAGGCCAATCCAGCCGCCCCGGCTATAGGTCATCACCAGGGCGGACGTATTGACGAGCAACATCACGATCGCCAAGAGCTTCGGCATCCAACGTTGCCACGCAAAACAGGCCGCCGCGCTCAGCCCCACCGCTGGAACCAAGTAGCCCGCAAACAGGTTGGGATTGCCGAGATAGCTATAAATGCGGGTGGATTCGGCAGAGGAGGAGGTGGGATCGGTCCAGGTGGCGAGGGCTTCAACGCCGACGATACTTTGCTGAATGCCATGCACGCTGGTGATCAGGGCGACCAGCAGAAAAACCCCGATCGCCCAGGCTCGCAACCGCGATCGACGCAGCACCCGCGCCGCCAGGAAAAACAGCCCGATATACAGGGTTAACTTAGTCCAGCCGGAAAAGGCCACCCGTGGCATGGGCGACAGTCCCATCGCCAGGGACGACACTGCCCAGTACAGCATCACGAGGGTATGGATCGGCGTCAAGCCAAAGCGGGTGTTGTCGGTCAGGGTCAGTAACCCAAAAAAGGCGATACAGCAAAAGAGCAGCACGCCGACGAGGGAGGTTGAGACGAAGGGGGCAACGACTAAGACGGAGGCCACGATCGCCATTCCCAAGGGTTCAGAGGCGGACATCAGGAGGCTATCGCTGCGCCATTGTTTTAAACGGCCAACGGCCAGACGGTAGAGCAGGCTCGATCGCTGCCAGCGATCGGGCGACCATTCAGACAGCGTTAGGGACGTGAGCAAAGGGTTCATCGGTTCGATATCGATTCGGAACGTAATCGGCGGACGTTAAGCGAGGCTTGTTAACCACAGATCGATCGCTTCGCGATCCACAATATGCGAGCATCTTGCCATTGATCGCGGCATTCCGATCACCAAGGGCTGACGCAGACCGCCGAGGTCTAAAGGAAATTTCGAGGATTGAGCCAAAAAGTGACGGCGAAACCTCCGAGGTTGTAGCAATTGTGTGTCCGTCCTGTCACCGATCGCCTATCCCCCGATCGGCCATTGAACGTTAACGCTCCGAAATAACCATCAAAAAAAAAGGACTCAGCGAAACAATCGCCGAATCCCTCGGAGTTAAACATTCCTGGAGAATGCCTTGAATTTAATGGTTGGTGTCTGAGACCTTTGAGC